>JAIRLL010000329.1 GCA_031259505.1 Tannerella sp. | reverse complement strand
CTACCCTGTAATGCGACAATCGAATCTGCGCCAGGTCAGGAGTTCTGATGTTATTAGCGTTAAACTTCCATTTTCTTGACGATTCCAATGCACAATACATGACCGCGTGAAGTATAATCAGGTAATCATCCGGAATCGTTTTTATAGTCTTTTGCACCTTATCTGATAGAATTACTTTATATTGCGTCATCTTTCAGTCCACGCCTCCTGTATTCTTTTTTCATAAACTCCTCAAGCGTGACATATTCCCCTTTTTCTTTCTTTGCCGCTTCGATTTCCAGCAGGTCTAAAAAGTCCTGCAAGGCTTCGTTTTCTTCGTGCATGTCCAGATCAATACGCAGATAGCGTTTGCGGCGGGCGGCGTCTTTTGTGTATTTTATTCCTGCAAGTTCCATATGGCAATATATTGTGTATTTATATCGGCAAAGATACGGTATTTTTTTTCTTTCGGTTCAATAGCTCATCAATAACTTTCGGGGCAGGGCAATGTGTATGATTTATTTAGCGGTCAGCGAAATCCTGCCAGGCATAATACAGACACGGAGGCACATAAAGAATATGCGTTTTATTCTTTTGTGCTCTCCGTGTATATGTGAACGGTTTAAAGCCATACGCGGCCTGCGCTATTCGTTGGGCTTCATCAGTTCGTTGCTGTCTAATTCTTCCTGCGGGATAGCCCATTGCCAGCGGATGTCGCCGGCGTCGACTTGCATCACGGCGCAGAACGACAGGTCGAAGTTGCTCCCCTTCCTGTCCAGCGGCATGTTCAGGCGTTTGAGGTCGAACCATCGGAATCCTTCGCCCCAAAGCTCGATGCGGCGGTGGGTCATGATTTCTTCAATCAGGGCGTCGCCGGTGTTCGAGGGGGCATATTCCGGGTCGCGCGTGATGGCGAACTCCGTCAATACGGTCTGCGCTTCGGCGTCTTTTCCCTGTCGGGCCAGCGCTTCGGCTTCGACGAGATAAAACTCGGCGATGCGCACGTATGCATAGTCGCTGACATGGTCGGACGACGAGCGTGCGCGGAACTTGCGCACCTGTCCGGGATAGGTGACGTAGGAACTGAAATTGCTTCCGACAAGGTCGTCTCTCGAACCTTCCGGGTCCCACCATTTGCGTCGCAGGTCGGTGGGCGACATCTTCCCGTACGTGTCGAGCGAAATGGATTTCACGCCCTGGCGAATGGCCGTGGTGTTGTCGTTCCACGACATGTATGCCATGAAATGATAGAAGTACACGGTCTGGTCGGATTTGGTGCGCGCCGCCCAGATGGCTTCTTTCGTGGCGGTGGTGATGTCGGCAAAGCCGTTGTACAGTTCGTCGCCTTCCATCAGTTTGTAGCCCTGTTTTTTAGCCACGTCGATGGCGCTGTGAGCCGCCGCCGCGGCAGCGGAATAGTCCTGCTGCGTCAGCGCCACGCGCGCCTTCAGTCCGTATGCCACGGCCTGCGTGATATGCGTCTGTACGTCGGCGGGCGTATAGCCGTTCAGCAGTCCGATGGCCTCGTCGAGGTCTTTGTTGACCTGCTCGTAGACCTGGGCTACCGTGTTGCGCGCCTGCGGGTCGAGCGAGGTATCGGTTCTTACGGGAACGCCCGGCTGATCGTTGGCCGTTCCCGCCTGAAATCGCTTGCCGTACATCTGCACCAGCAGGAAGTGCGCATAGGCACGGATGGCGAGCGCCTCGCCTTTCACGCCGCTGAAGAGCGTCGGGTTGACGGTTTCATACTGTTCTATGTTTTCCAGTATGTAATTGGCGTTCATAATCCACCGGTAGTAGTACCTCCAGGGGAACTGGGTCACGCTGTTGGTAGCCGAGCGGTGGGCGGTCCACTGATGGGTAGTTTTGTGCCACGTATTGGTTTGCCACGTCAGGTCGTCGCCCAGCGTCTCGCGCGAAACGATATAGCCCGGTTCGCCGCCCAGTCCCTGGCTGCTGCCGTCCTGGGATACCATCTTGCTGTATATGCCGTTCAGGATAAGCTGTATGTTTTCCAGCGAAGAATATATCGTTTCATCGGAAACGTCATCTGTTGGCTGCGTAGCCAGATAGTCTTCCCTGCATCCTGTAAATAAAACCGATACGGCCAGAATCAGGATTGCGGATATATGTTTTGAATGTTTCATTTGCTTATATGATTTTATGTTAGAAAGATAAGTTTAATGTAAAAGTGAAGGTGCGTGCCGGCACGTAGTAATTGCCCTGCGATCCTGAAAAAGATTCCTGCGGGCTAAGCCCCCGGCGTGCGGTAAATATTGCCAGATTTTCCGTACTGATACCTGCGCGCGCCGACTTGAAAGCTACCGTGTTCAGTACTTTTTTCGGTATCGTATATGAAAAATTCACGTTCTTTATGTTCAGGTAGTCGCCGCTGATCAGCCAGCGCGAAGAGGCTCCGTCGTAGTCGGCGCTCCGTGTCTGGTCGAGGCGCGGCACGTCCGTCACGTCGCCCGGATTCTTCCATGCCTTCAGCACATCCGTATGCATGGCATAGGCATAGCGGTTGTTCATCAGCGTCTGGTAGTTTGTGTCCATCAGTTTCGAACCGACCGAATAGGAAGTGTGCACCGAGAGGTCGAAATTCCCGTATCGCACGGCGGCCGTGAATCCTCCCTGCACCTTCGGTATGGCGCTGCCGCTGTAATCGTACTTGGCCTTGTTCAGGGTGGTGGTCACTGTCTGCCCGTTTTTTTCGAACACGTCCTTGCCGGTCGTCTGATTTTCGGCGTCAAAAATATAGAGCGCTTCGCCCGTATCCGGATCAACGCCCACGTACTGGCGCAACCAGTAGTCGTAGCGCGATTTGCCTGTCGCGTAGCGCTTGGTTCCGTCCACGATTCCATCCTGCGGCAGTTCCTTGATGACGTTCCGCAGCAACGTGGCGTTGCCGCCTATGGTGACGCGCCAGTCTCTGTTTCGGAACGCCGTATAATTCAAGTCTATTTCCAGTCCGTAATTGTCTATCCGCCCGATGTTCTTGTAATAATTCTGAATACCGGAAGACGTCTGAACCGGCAATTCAAATATCAAATCGCGGTTGTAATGGTCAAAAAATTCTATCGATCCGGACAGGCGGTCGAACAGCGAAAACTCCACGGCTGCATCTGCCGACACGGCCGATTCCCAGACCAGATCGGGATTGCCGAATCGGGTGAAATATACACCCGGTTCGTCGCGGTTGTTGATACCGAGTTCGTACAGTGTCATATAGGCATAGTTGGCAATATTATCGTTCCCGGTTTCACCGAACGAAGCCCTCAGTTTCAGGCTGTTTATCCACGAAACGTCCTGCAGGAAAGCTTCCTGGTCTATTCGCCACGATACGCCTGCCGACCAGAAGTTACCCCACTTATGTAGCTTATGGAAACGCGAACTGCCGTCGTGCCGGAACGAACCGGAAAAGTAGTATTTGTTTCCGTAGTCGTAGTTGGCGCGCAGCAGATATCCTTCTTTTCTGTAATTGGTAGTACCTGAAGAGAGAGAATTGATTGTCACGAAGTTCCCAAACTCATACAGGCCGGAGGCGATTTCGACCTGTTTGCTTCCTGAAAGGACATCGTAGTTGTAGGAATAATTTTCGTGTCCGGCCAGGATGTCTATGGAATGGTCGCCGATCGATTTGGTATACGAAATCATTTCGTTGAACTGATGGATGGTGTAACCGTAGCGGTAGATGCTCATGCGTCCCATCGGCGCGCCGTCGCCCACGAGTTTGTTTTCGTACGTGAAGTTGCGCAGGTTACGGGTTTCCAGATTGCCTGAAAAAGAGATTTTCAGTCCGTCGTACACGTTGAAATCGAAATATGTACGGGCCGAAAGCTGATCCCGCTTGTTTTTCCACGTGTTCAGGGTTGCTTCGGCCAGGCCGTGGCGACCGGGATCGGCCAGACGGTTCGAACTGAGTTCCCACTTCTTTTCGCCGGCTTCGTCGAGCACGTATTCGCCCGTTGTCAGGTCGTGTTCGTGTACCGGATATATCGGCGACATGACGCGCGTCATACGAACCAGATTGACGTACGTCGAACCGCCTGCATCGGACGGATTGCGGTCGTAGTCCGTGCGCGTACCCGAAAGGCTTAGTCCGGCCTTGAACCACTTCACGGGATAGATGTTGTAGTTCACGCGTCCGGCGAATCTTGCCAGGCCGGTCATGACCACATATCCCTGTTCGTTGCGGTAATTGACGGACGCATACGCGTCGCTCTTTTCCGTTTTCGACGAAAACGAGATGTTGTAATCCTGCGTATGCCCCGTGCGGTACGACTGGCTTGCCCAGTCCAGGTCGTCGCCGAAAAGCAATTCCGTAGCTGCCGGATTCAGTTTCCCGTCCGTCCCTACAATCCGGTCGTTGTCAACGCCTCTGAACGGATTGTACTTTAGCTGGTTGAAAATGTTTTTGGATGCATTGGCGCGGGCTGTGGCGTCGTCCTGCTTGCCGCTGAACACGTACACGTTTTTCAGCATTTCCCACTGTGCGGGATAGTACCGGAATGCGTCCAGACGATCGTAGTCGGGGATGCCGCGACGCGAAAATCCCTGCGTAACGGATACATCGACCTGATGGTTGCCGGCAGCCAGTTTCGCCGATTTGGTAGATACCTGAATCACCCCGTTGCCTGCGCTCGAACCGTACAGCGCCGTCGATGCTGCATCCTTGAGTACCGTAATCGACTCGATGTCATGCGGATTTATATCCATGAAACTGCCGTCGAAGATTGCGCCGTCGAGCACTATCAGGGGATCGGAAGAGGAATTGATGGACGAGAATCCGCGGATACGGAACGAAGGCGATGCGCCGGGATTGCCCGTGGACGACTGTACCTGCAATCCGGGAACGTTTCCATCCAGCACGCTCAATACATTGGAAACCGCCCGTTTCTCAAGCTGCTGTGCGCCGACGGCTGCCGCCGAGCCTGTGAAGGAACTCTTTTTGGCCGTACCGTAGGCCACGATTATCACTTCTTCCAGATTAAGGGCGTCCGATTTCAGCACGATACGCAGCCCCTGTCCGGCTTTGACTTCCTGCGTAATCATGCCTACGTACGAAATTTCCAGAATCGCATCCCGGGGGACGTTCAATCTGAAATTGCCGTCAATATCGGTTGTCGTCCCGATGGTTGTCCCTTTTACTACTACGGCGACGCCTGTCAGAGGCTCTCCGTCGTCTTCGCTTACTATGTTCCCGGATGCCGTCACGGCTTGTTGTGCCAACAGGTGCGACAGTCCGAAAACAAAACACAATAGAAATACAAAAGTCAATTTCTGTTTCATAAAAATAGCATTTTAAATAATTAATAACTCAGTATGTTTCATATAATTGAGGATTTATCTGTGAGAAATGCAGTTGCCTGCATACGTATGGACGCGGACAGCAAAAAAATCTGCCCAACCCGACAAAGGCTGTGCAGTATCGAAAAAAACTTGATGTATATAGGGATAATGTATGGCAGGTTTCGCTTCTGCGAAAAATCAGCGGAAAATATATGCCGTAGCGGCTATAGGGAGATTCGCGGCGTGCCCCCCCCCCGTTAACGTTTTTATGCTATTATTAACGTATGGCTCGACGCGCGTCTCTGCATTCTGTGCGAAAAGCAGCGGTAAAAACAGTGTATGTACGCATATTGCTTTCATATTTTCTATCAATGACGGGGCAAAATTAAAGTGTATTTTGGATATATGCAACTTTAGACGCAAAAATATTTTCAAAAACGACAACATGCCCCGAAAAATACCATCATTGTGGTATATTTCCTCCTTAAGGACATCCATTAAAAAATTATGCGTTAAAATAAACCTGCCGCAAAAAAAAGTGCGTTTTCTACAACGCAAAAACAGCCGCAAAGGGGAGATGCAGTTGAAGAAGCATATTTTTTTTCACTGGCCGACGTACAAAAGTTCAATTATTAAAGTAATTTTGCCACATATTCAAGAACAAAAATGTTTAACATCAAATTTAGAAAACAATGAAAAAAGCTGTATTACTGTATTTAATGACCGGAATGTTTGCCGTATTGCTGCTGACAGGATGCAGGGGCAAGTCGACAGTAGACGATTCGATTGCTCTAATTGAACAGGCAATTGAAAAACTGGAGAAAAAGGAAACCGATTTGACCGAAGAAGACTGGACGGCTTTCAGCGAAGAAATCAGGGAGCCTCTCGATGTGCTGAAAGAGGCGCTCGAAGAAAACAGGGTTGGGGCGATAAAGAAAATCAGAATCGTTGTCCTGGCGGGTAAATTAATAACCGTTGCCGGCAAATCGGGATTTAGCGCGGTCGCCGACGAAACAATTAAAAAACTCCGGGAACTTGAGAAGGAATAATTCAAAACGCAAATAACAGAGTTGTAAAGAAAGAATTATCTTTGCATAGAAAATTAATAAACTATTGTACAAATGAAAAAAGTTTTATTCTATCTGATTTTAATCAGTCTGTATTCGTGTCAGGAAAAGAACGCCGGCATATACGACGTTCGTTGTGAAAATCTTGCGAATCCGGAAGGTATC
>JAIRLL010000156.1 GCA_031259505.1 Tannerella sp. | reverse complement strand
AGTAATACGGAATTCAACTCGCTGAATCCAAATGACATTGAAAACGTGTCTGTATTGAAAGATGCCTCTGCCGCTATCTATGGTTCACGTGCCGCCGGTGGCGTCATTCTGGTAACTACCAAGAAAGGGAAAAAAGGCGAGAAGATAAAGGTAACTTATAACGGTATGGTTACAGCCAATACTCCCGCCAATATAGTGCCTCTGGCAAATATGAAAGAGTGGGCATCGGCATACGTAAATGCCTCTTATCAGGACTTCGTAATCTCCGACGGGAAAGGAGGCGAACTGGTAACACAACGTAGTATAAACGGACAGATTTGGAATGATGTGCTGAACGCTACCGGCACGCCGTATCCGGGCGTTACCTTTGCAGATAGTTATGTAGATCCAGGCTACCTTGCAATAGACAAGATGGCTTTGGGTGAAGCATTTGATCATACCAAGAATGGCGTCTTGTACAATTTCGCCTCAAACAACTGGATAAACCTGCTTTACGGAACTACCTACTCTACCCAGCATAACGTCAATGTTATAGGTTCCAGCGACCGTGCCCGCTGGATGGCATCCGTGGGATATGCCGGCGACAATTCGGTCATCATTGCTACGAAGGATGGCGTCAAGAAGTACAATGCCCGCTTAAACGCGGATTTCGACTTGACTAAATGGCTGACTTTCAACATGAATATGTCGTACAACAACAGATTTGTAGATGGCCCGAGGGATGGTTTGGACGGTACCAACTCCGGTATGTATGATGCACCAGCAGGTGCGGCATACACTCCATCAGGACAATATTATGATTTCTACGTCAATGAACGTTCTCCGCTGGCGGCCATGCAGGCAGCCGGACGCAAGCAACAGGAATACGAAACGTTCCGTTACTCCAACTCCCTGACCGCCCAGCTTACTAAAGATTTGCGCGCTACCGGTTCCATGTCGTTCATCAAGAACAACAACGTGGAGACGGAAACTAAACTCCCTTATTCCGTAGGCTATTGGGATGGCAGCAAGACGATGGACTATAATACGGGAACCAACTCATATATACAGGAAAGGATACAACGTATTTTCTATGAGAATTATCAGTTGCAGTTGGATTATAGCCACACCTTTGCCCAAGTACACAATGTGGCCGCCATGGTGGGCGCTAATGCAGAAAAAAGCACTTACAAAAATGTAACTGCCAGACGTACAAATTTGCTGTATGAAGGTCTGTACGACCTTGCTACCGCCTCTTCCGAAGCCGCTAACCAGAGCATAACAGGAGGTTCCAACCAGAATGGCTATGTCTCCTATTTCAGCCGTTTGAATTATAACTATGCCGGCAAATACCTGTTGGAATTGCTTGGACGCCGCGACGGTACTTCCAAATTCCATCCCGATTACCGCTGGAGCAACTTTGGCGCGGGAAGTATCGGCTGGAGAATCTCGGAAGAAGATTTTATGAAAGACATAGAGCAGATAAACAACTTGAAATTGCGTGCTTCTTATGGTATTACCGGTGGAGCCGTTACAAGTCTGGGAAACTACGACTACCTATCCGGTATATCTCTGTCCACTTATTACTTTAACGGTGGTTTAGCCTCTACTTCCTATTTGAGTTCGATGACCGACTACTCCCGTACCTGGGAGAAACTGCACAACCTGAATATCGGTATCGACTTCGCCCTGCTGAACAACCGCCTGACAGGCAGTTTCGACTTGTATCAGAAGAAGAATGACGGAATGCTCGTGGCGCTGAAATATTCTGATGTACTGGGCGCCACCGCTCCTGCTACAAACAGCGCCAAACTCAGTGTAAAAGGCTGGGAAGCATCGATGACCTGGACAGACAAGGCAGGTAAGGTGGAATATTGGGCAGGTGCATCATTGGCTGATGCAAGATCCATGGTAACCGATTATGCAGGAACCGACACATGGACGGTCGGCAGAGTTACTGTCCGCGAAGGTTATCCCCTGAACTCCCTGTTTGTATATAAGACCGACGGGTATTTCACTTCTTACGAAGAGATTGCCGAATACTACAAGCAATACGCCAATTGTGCCAGCGCCCTGTCTACGGTAGCCGAATCCAGTGCGGAAACACACTTGCGTCCGGGCGACATAAAGAAAGTACTGATTCTTGACCCGGCCAATGACACAACCGACGGTAAAGGCAATACCGGTTCGGGTGACGTTTATTACTATGGTGATACAGATCCGCATTTCACTTTTGGGCTGAACGCCGGCGCCCGCTGGAACAACTTCGATTTCTCCCTGTTCGTGCAGGGCCTGGGGCGGCAATACATCATCCGCGGTGGCTGGGGCGACAATAGCGGCATGAACATGAACGCATTCTACCGCAATTACAACAATATACTGACTACCCACTTAGATACCTGGACGTGGGACAACCAGGATGCTCAGTACGCCCGCCTCTCCCTTAACAACAACAAGAATAACTGGAACATGAATAACAATGATTCCTCCATCCAGAATGCCTGGTATGCACGTGTAAAGAATATCTCCATTGGTTATACGATACCTGCCATTATCACCAACAAATGGAGCATAGAGAAATTGAGATTCTACTTTTCAGGCGACAACACTGCCGAACTGTCAGGTGTGCACGACGGTTACGACCCTGAAAAGAGTACGGCTTCAAGAACATCTCTGCCGTTTAGCCGCAGCTGGACAGTCGGACTTGATTTGACATTTTAATTAGTAATTGATAAATAGGAGAATTTACAAATGAAAAAGATATTTTTTATAGCAAGTTCGGTGGCAGTCATGTTGGCCATGTCTTCATGCTCAGACTATTTCCTGGATCTGAAGCCCACCGATGCACAGACAGAAGTGAATTATTACAGGAATGCGGCGGAATTTCAAGCAGCTGCCAATGGAACATACAGTTTCTATGGTTTTAAAGCTGTGTCTGAAACCGTAAACGGAACAAGTTACAGCAGCGGCCTCGGCGAACTCTGGGACAATAACTCAGACGTGATTACCGGTGAAACCGATGTGGCAAAAGGAACCCTGGCCGCTGGCGCCACGGACGCTTACTGGGGCCTGTGCTATGCCAAAATACGCAAGTGCAATGTGTTGCTGGAAAAAGCGGCTGCCTATACAGGTACGGACGACATCAGCGCGTCCGTGGCCACGGCCAAATTCTTCAGAGCTTACCAGTATTTCTTTCTGTTGCGACGCTTTGGCGGTGTGCCGATCATTACTTCCTCCCTGTCCATTTCTTCCGAGGAATTGCATATGCCGCGTAATTCCCGCTACGAAGTGATCGCTCAGGTGTTGGAAGACTTGGATGAGGCAATCAACAGCCTCCCGGACGAATCGGCTTACGACGGTCATGTTTCCAAACAGGGAGCACAGGCGTTCAAGGCTCGCGTGCTGCTGTTTGAAGCCACGTGGGAAAAATATGTAAGCAACACGACCGACGGCGACGGTACCAGGGAAGGTGCGGGCAGCGCCAAACCGGCAGGCTATCCGTCGATAGAGGCCATGCTGACCGAAGCCGCTTCACTGGCTAATACAGTCATGAATTCCGGGAAGTATGAATTGTGGGAAGCCGAAGGAACTAAGTATGAACGTATCGCCTACAGCTATCTCTTCAATCTGGAAGACGCAAACACCAATCCGATGGGTTTCACAAAAGACCGGAACAAAGAGTATATCCTCCAAATCGCCCATGACCACACAAGTAACCAGACACGTACTAACATTACCAAAGGTTTCGGCGGTGATCAGGACAATTTGGGAGCGGTAACATTGAAATGGATGAACATGGCGCCTTGCACCACGGACGGACTGCCCTATTTATACAGTGTGGATTACCGTGGTTACAACAATATGACGGACCTGTACGCCAACCGTGATGACCGCTTGACCTCCTGCATCAAAAAACCCGGACAGAAGTACTACAGCATGTATTGGGATCGCGGAGCAGACGCATCTACATACGCTCTGGCAGATTATGTCGGCGATGATGATCAGTTTCCTGATGCCTGTATTACTTACTATCCGATAATGACTATGCCGGGACAGAGCGGTTTCCAGAACCGCAAGATGATTTCGGAACGCAAAGGCCGCACCGATTACGAAGAATCCTATAATTACCCGGTGCTTCGCCTTGCAGAAGTCTATCTGATTTATGCAGAAGCCAAGTGCGAGTTGGGTAACGGGACAATCTCCAATGAAGACTTAAATATATCGGTCAACAAGCTTCACGCCCGCGCCGGTTCCGCCCCCATCAGTAACGCCTCTGTGGAGCAAGCCAGGGCGAACTACGCGGCGAATACAGGCCAGTCTTTGTCATTGACGATACTCGACTTGATCCGCAATGAGAGAGCTGTCGAGTTGCGCTGTGAGGACACCAGACAGTGGGATCTGAAGCGCTGGGGCATTGCCGAACAAGAGTTGAACGCCAGCCGTCTGGGTATTGTCCTGAAGAACCCCGATGGAACTGATACGGAAGTAATGACATCCACCACCGACGAGGGTGAGCCAACATATTCTGCCGGTGTTGCCGTATACGGATTAGAGGCGTTGCCCGACGGTTCACAGGCGCTGGTTGTCAACCCTGTATCGAATTTCAACATGACCCGCAAGAATTATCTCTATCCGTTGCCGAATAATGAAAGACAACTCAACCCGGCTCTGTTGCAGAATCCGGGATATTGATACTTGAAAATTAGAAGGAAATGGGGTTGCGTTAACGGCGACCCCATTTCAATTCACAGGATAAAACAGTTACATTCAAAAAAATGCAGAGATTAATTATTTTCATTCTCCTTTCTGTCTGTTTCATCACGAATGCAAGTGAGCGGGCGCACTCGCCTCACTTGTATTTCACGACAGACAATCTGGAGGCGCTCAAGAAAAGGATTGAGCGTGAGCCGCAAGTGAAGCAGCAGCATCTCCAGCTAATTGAGCAAACCAACAAGTCGTTGAACGATAACCGGAGCATAAACGCTCAAAACTTGTGTTTCTGTTATCTGATGACTAACGACAGCAAGTATTCCGACCGTATAAAGGAGATTCTTAATGAAACGTGCGGGAAGGACAAATGGGTTGCGGAAGATTTTTTGAGGCGCGACCCGCCGTGGAACTCGGAGATGTCAACCGCAAGTACGGCGTCGAGCGTTGGCCTCTACTATGATTGTATCAAAAACACGTTAAGCGCTTCGGAAAGGAAATATTTTACGGAAAAACTTGTAAAATTAGGCATTGAACCGGTTCTTGGCGACTGGCTACTGAGTGACAAGCGTATCCACTCGCTCAATTCAATGGGGCATAACTGGTGGGCGCATATTGTTTATAATGTTGGAATAGCAGTATTGGCAATCATTGACGATGAGCCGAGAGCGCAGGAATGGATTGACGCCATTACCGACGCGGCGCCGTTGTGGTTTAGTTTCGGCGGTGACGAACTGCAAAACAAGCATGCCACTTATGACAGGGGATTTATGTATGAGAGCGTGAGTTACAGTACATTAGGCAATACGTGCTATCTGAATTACCTTCTTGCCTGGGAGAATACGTTCAAGGGCAAGAAAATGCCTGCTATTGAATATCTTTCGCTCTTGACGGAATGGTATTTGAATGCCTGCTATCCGCGAACGGGCGGGCTATATTCGCTGAACTTCGGCGATTCGGGTTTGCAAAATAACGGAGTTGGCGTTTTGAAAGCGCTTTGCAGAGTCGGATTGCAGTCGCCCGACGCTTTATGGTATCTTCGGGCAGCGGCGTCTGACAGATTCATCTCTGCTTTGGATTTGGTCTATCCGATAGATTATTCCGTAGCGCCAAAGTCGCCCTCTATCCCCTGTTCTACTGTTTATGAAACCAACGGTTGGGGAATGTTGCGCAATTCATGGGACGAAAATGCTACATTTTTGGGCGTGAAATGCGGCTATACCTGGAATCACTCTCATGCCGACTGCAATTCCTATATCCTTTTCCACAAAGGGGAATTGATGATTAAAGACGCCGGAAATACTTCGTATGGAAATAAATTATATCCGGAGTATTTTTTCCAAAGCCAGGCTCATAATGTGGTCTTATTCGATGGTAAGGGGCAGCCGGTAGAGCAGCAATATCACGGCAGTCCACTCAATGGCAAGTTGAACGAACTGATAGACATCGGGTCTATTCGCTATTTATTAGCCAATGGCACGGGTCCGATGGCGTCGCTTTTATCCCGCAATTTTCGCCATTTCTTGTGGATTGACGACGTGATACTGATTATAGATGATTTGAAAGCGCACGAGTATGGTTCGTTTGAATGGTTATTACATCCCGAAGGCAAAGCGAGGAAAGTGGGTTACGATATACAAATCACCAACAAATCGGCCTCCGTAAGTGTCCGTCCATTGTTCCCCGAACAGTTGATCGCCACTGGTTATAACCACGATTTTCCCGAAAAGATGAACTTAGTGGAGCATCAGGCGCCAATCTCGCATGATGAAAAGAACAGCGAGACTTATTACTCAATATGTGCGCCCGGAAAAGCGCGTCAAATGAAAGGTATTACCGCCATTATTCTTTCTGACTCTGCGGACTTGCCTGTCATTGAGCGACTGCGGGAATATAATTTGACAGGCGTACGTATCAGAAAAGACAGGCGGGTAACGGATTTGTATCTCAACGAAGAAGCCGATGGCCGTTTGATGCATCTCAACAGTTGTGTAACATTTCAGGGCTTCGAGACCGACGCTTATTTAACCGCTTTCTCTTATCCCGAAGGACAACAGCCCTCTCTGTCGAATATTGACCGGATATTCATTGCTTATGGCAGTTACCTGCGTAAAGACAGCCGAAGTTTGTTTGAATCGCTGTCAAAGGCATTTGCGGCGTTCGATTTTACTCAGACTCGTCCCCACATGGTGGTGCAGGGACAGGAGAGGATGAACGCAGAAGTATATTCGTCGAAAAAACATGGTCTGGTCGTTTTCAACGGGCAAACCGTCAAGCCCGACTACAAAGGGAATAATCTGACGCTGAAAGTTAAAAAATAACACACTCTATCACAGTCAAAGGATAACAGGAATATTTTGAGCCGGTAATACCTCGAAAGAGGGCATCTCCGGACGTTCCCTCTTTTTTAATTGCAGGTTGTAAATTATCGTACTTAAACATACATATTGCACAAAAAAAACAGTAACTTTGCCTGCACATAAAAAAACCGATAAAACATTACTAAAAAAGAAAAGATTATGGCAAAGAACATTTGGAAAATCTGGTTACGTCAGAATTTCATGACGAAGGAAGTAGAGAACGACTACACGGGCGAAGTCTCTACGGTAGGACAAACGATTCGCAACGAAGACATTGCCGAACGCATCGTCAAGGGTCGTTCAGAGTTGCGCTACGAAACGATTCTGGCGATACTCAACGAGCGCGACGGCATCGTACTCGACACGGTGCTCGGCGGCTCGTCGGTGCAGGACGGCGTGGTGCACATCGCGCCGAGCGTACATGGGCTGTGGATCGGCTCGGACCGGACGGTCGACCCCGAAAAGCAGAGACCGTACATAAGCGTTACACCCGCCACCGCGCTGCGCGACGGGCTGTCGCACGTGCACATGGAAGTGCTTGGCGTGAAAGACAGCGGCGCATACATCGGCCTCGTGACCGACGCCGCCACGAAAGCCATCGACGGGCACATCACCCCCAACGGCATCATCGTCATCACGGGCGACAAGCTGCGCATTGCGCCCGACGACGACCCCGAACTGGGCATCTTCTTCGTCTACGAAAGCGGCGAGAAGGCGCAGGCGACGCAAATCTCGCAAAACGACCCGAAACGGCTTACGACGCTCGCCCCTGACCTGCCGGCGGGAACTTATACGCTGCAAATCGTCACGCGGTACACAAGTGGAAATGCGTTTTTAAAAGCCCCACGTACAATTGTTTACGATCTGCCGCTGATTGTCGAATGATGCCTACCCGCATCGAGGTTATTCGTAGCAGTACGAATAACCTCTTTGCCGGGCGGCAAACAGTCTCTTTGCCGGGCGGCAAACAGCCCCTTTGCCGGACGGCAAACAGCCCCTTTGCCGGACGACGTTCAATCTAATTATACGTAGAACAGGAAGTTATCAATAAAGAATAGAATAAAAAGTATCATCTGCGGATTGTCCCTCCTGGTCGGATTAAACCTGTCTGCGCGAGACGTCCCGGATGTAGCCATACGCAAGATGAAAGGATCTCCCGACTCTCGGTAAAACAGTTTATCTTTGCGCGGTTAATTATATTATATGTATGAATAAAGATTTGGAAATAAACAAAACAAGGATAAATACCCTGATACAATCGCTGCCGCGAGGCACGGTATTATTACCTTCGTGGTTATTATCGCAGGGATATTCGTATGAATTACAGCAATGTTACCGCAAAGGAGGATGGTTGAAATCAATAGGCAAAGGCGCCATGCTTAAATCGAACGACCCGTTTGTGTTGGCAGGCGCGTTGTCGGCATTGCAAAAGTTCGCCCAGGTCAATATTCATGTCGGGGGACGTTCGGCGCTGGAATTACAGGGAGTTGCACATTATCTGCAAATAAATTCCCACGAAACTACTCTTTTTGTAAACGGTAATATCAAACTGCCCCGCTGGTTTACAAATAACGAATGGGATACAAAAACAAGACTTTTCCGTTTGTCGCTGTTTGACGACGAAACGATGGGTATGGCGGATTTTAAAGACGGCGAACAGACGATGAAAATATCGAACCTCGACCGTGCAATCATGGAATGTATCGCGCTTTGTCCCGCACAGTTCCCCTTGTCGGAAGCATACGAGTTAATGGAAGGATTGAGCGGACTGCGACCGGCGAAAGTGCAGCAACTGCTGGAAAAATGCAAATCGGTGAAAGTAAAACGGCTCTTCCTCTATTTTGCCGAAAAAGCCGAACATGGCTGGTTCAAATATTTAGATGTGAAGAAAATTGATTTAGGCGCCGGTAATCGTTCCCTGACCGGAAGCGGCGTCCTGATTCCGAAATATAAATTGATTTTACCCGAAGAACTGGTATGATTAAAGAGATAACTAAAAAACAGGTCGCGTTGCTTATTGATATAAAACAGGGGTTTATATTCTTTCTGCTTTGCTGCAAACGTCCGATAAGTGAAATCCTGCGACCCAATTATATCGACCAGAGAGTAATCTTTGAAAGCCAGTTTATGGGAATGACCGATGAACATTTCAGGTATGAGGAATTTGAGGAAATCAGAGAAGGCTTAGTTTCCTTAGTCAATAATTCGCTGTCGATAAAAGAAAAAGAGTTTATTCTTTCTTTTGTAAAAGGCGAGCCTCGGTGGGAACAATTTGATTATGCCGATTTCCCCGCAGTAAAATGGAAATTGTTGAATATCGCTAAACTGAAACATGACAACTACGACAAATACCGTCAAAATGTTGAGAAATTAGAAGAACTGTTTTATTATAGAATAACATGAGATATATTGAGAAAACATTGGCGCTGTCTGTTTGTTTGCTTGGCATTTGTCTTGCCGGTCATGCACAGCAGATTATCGTATATCCCGCGCCCGACGGTGCGGAATTGAACGGCGACTTCAC
>JAIRLL010000133.1 GCA_031259505.1 Tannerella sp. | reverse complement strand
ATAGCCGCCCCAACTGTGTCCCTGCGCGCCGATGGCTTTTTCGTCGACGTAGCCTTTGGCGATAAGCGCCGTCACGCCGGACATGACCGCCTTGTAGCAGCTTTCGCCCGGATAGCCGTCGTCGTAGACGATGTCGGGGTTGAAGATGATGTAGCCGTTGGAGTTGTAGAAATGATAGTCGACCGACGAGCGGTTCGGTTCGGGCATGCGATACGAGTGATACGTGTCGGCGTTGCGCTCGTAGAAGTTGACGATGACGGGATATTTCTTCGCCGGGTCGAAGCCGTCCGGCTTGTAGATGACGCCTTCGAGGCGTTTGCCGTCGAGCGAAGTCCACGACGTCAGTTCGGCCGTGCCCCATCGGAAGGCGTCCTGCTGGCGTATGCCGTGCGTCAACCGGACGGAGCGGTCGAACGTCAGGTCCGACAGGTACACGTCCGGATAGGTGGTATACGTCTCCTTCGTGTATATCAGCGCGTCGGACTTTTTTGCCCTGACCGGCGGGGCGAGGGCACAGTCGCCCGCCAGAAGGACGGACGGAGCCGCTGCGCGTGAAAAATCGGCGCTGTAGTATCCGCGTCCCTTGCCGACGCGGTCGAAGCCCGACAGCAGTTGCGTCTTGCGGCTGTCGATGAACGTTTCTTCGCGGTCGAGGGGGATATGGCGGTAGACAATCTGTTTCTCGCGTCCGTTTTGCGTCAGATTGACGGGGGCGGTCGATGCCGTGGGCGAGAAACGCCAGATGTCGAAGCGGTCGTACAGGAGGATATGTTCGTCGTTTTCCGTCCATCCCGCCGAGCCGTATGCCTGCGGATGGCTGGGCGTGTCGTGGTCTTCGTTCCATGCCGTGAATGTGGAGGGCGCGGTCAGGCGATATTCCCTGCCGTCGGCCACAGACCACGTGTACCACGAACTGTCTGCCGCGTGATACCAGAAGACGTATTTCCCCTTCGGCGAAAGGCGTGCACGGGCGACGATGCCTGTTTTCACCGGCCGCGTTTTGCCCGTCGTCAGGTCGACGACGCTGATGTCTTCGCGGCTCGCTCCTTCCCACATGCTTGCCGTTTCGTACGGTCTGGAAGTCGTCAGCAGAGCCGTCGTCACCCCGTCGTCTTCGATCGTCTGGTACGCCGTGATTTCGGGAGAAGTTAGCCGGACGAAGTTCTTGCTGCCGGAGCTGAACGTCAGACCGGTGAAAGATTTCGAAGCGACGGCCTTCAGCGGCTTTCCGTCGCCCGGGCTGTATGCCACGGCATACGTTTTCTTCAGGTCGGCGGCGCGGTTGTAGTCCTGCACGGTGTACTGTACGCCTTCGTTCCAGTGCCATACGTGCACATCGGGACGGTTCTCGGCCAGCATGGCCGTGTCTTTCTGCTTCGGTTCGGGGGCGATGCCGAAAAACAGGCGTCTGGCGCGCTTCGTGAAGCGTATGTTACCGTTGCCGCTCACGACCCAGCCTTCGGGCATAAACCCGTCCGTCCGTCCGGCTATTTTTACTGCCGTCCGGTTGCCTTCGGACAGATAAAGCGCGAAATCGCGATCGGTCTCCTTACTGTCGGCGCAGTAGAGGAAGGCGAGGCGTTCGCCCTTTTCGTCGGGCGCAATCTGCCTGAATACTCCGTCGCCTTCGAGCAGCGCCTGCGGAGAGGCATCCCTGTCCGGGCGGCAGGCGTACAGTCCGGGCTTCAGGTCGGCCGTGTCCTTCGTGACGAAGTAGAGCATATTGTTTTCCTTCGAAAAGAGATACTGGCTGACCATGCGGAAAGCAACCGTCTGCAAGCCGTCCAGCGAACGGACATGCAGCGTCGAATCGCGTCCCTGTCCGCTGCGGTATGCTATCCAGTCGGCGCTCGCGGACAGTTTGTATGACACGAGCGAATCGATGGTTTCCTCTTTACCGTCCTTCAGATTGCAGATGACCAGCCGGTCCATCGGCATGTCTTTCGGCTTTGTTTTTTTGAGTTTGAGCGCTTCCGTTTCTTCCAGCGAGGCGGTTTTTGTCACCAGCAGATAGTGCGTTGCGGAAAATTCGCCTTTTTTTGCCGGTTTGAAGACGGCCGTTTCTTCGCCGTTCCGGTTAAAGGCATGAATGGAGGCATCGCCTCTCCACGGTTCCATCTTGACGCATACCCAGTTTCCGTCATCGGAAATGGCTTTTTCGGTGATTCTTTCCCATGCGGCGAGGTCTTCTACCGTCATGGCTTTGGGTGTCTGCTGCGCGGCGGCGGTCAGCGCGACGGCGACGGCGGCCGTCAGTGCGAATGTTTTGAATGTTTTCATCCTATTCTTATTGTCCGTTGTTTTTTACGTATCTGTCCAGCCATTCATCCACTTCGCAGAGCAGATGGAGGATGTTTTCTTTTGCCGAATAGGCATGACTTTCGTAGGGAAGTATGACCAGGCGGCTTATGCCACCGTGTCCTTTAATGGCGGCAAAGAGTCGTTCACTCTGAATGGGGAAGGTGCCGGAGTTGTTGTCGTGCTCGCCGTGCACGAGCAGGAGCGCGCCGCTGAGCCGGTTGGCATAATTGAAGGGCGACATGCGGTAATACACTTCAGGCGCTTCCCAGTAGGTGCGTGTTTCCGCCTGAAAGCCGAAGGGCGTCAGCGAGCGGTTGTATGCGCCGCTCCGGGCAATGCCCGCTTTGAAGAGACGGGTATGCATCAGCAGGTTTGCCGTCATGAAGCCGCCATACGAATGTCCGCCGACAGCCATGCGCGACGTGTCGCCCACGCCCGTGTCGAAGATGGCTTTTGCGGCTGCTTCGGCATTCATTGTCAACTGTTCGATGAAGCTGTCGTTCGGTTCCGCGCCGTCGGAGCCTACGATGGGCATTTCCACATTGTCCATCACCGCATAGCCGCGCGTGACCCAGAAGACGGGCGAGCGGTAGGTGATAGTGGTAAAGAGGTATTTCGAGCCGCGCACCTGCGCCGCGTCGTCTGCCGAGCGGTACTCGCGCGGATAAGCCCACATCAGTACGGGCAGCCGTCCGTCTTTCACCCTGTCGTAGCCGACGGGGGTGTAGAGCGTGGCCGTCAGATCCAGCCCGTCGGCGCGCCTGTACTGCATCTTTTCCACTTTCATGCCCTCCAGTTGCGGATATGGACTGGGGAAAGACGTCAGGGCGTATGCCGTTTTCTTTCTGGCGTCGCGCACGAAATAGTTTACCGGTTCTTCGATCGACTGGCGGGCGGTGATAAACTTCAGTCCGGCAGGGTCGATCATGTCGACGACGGTTTCGTAGTAAGGCGCCTCGCAACGCCACAGGATGGTGTTCTTTTTCGTTTTCAGGTCGTAGCGGCTGAGGTAGGGCATGTCGCCTTCGGGCGAGGCGCCCTGGGCTGTCATCAGCAGTTCGCTGTGATTTTTGTTCGTATACAGCGCCGGTCTGTTGAAGGCGTCCCTGACCGTGACCGGCATTCCCGGATTGGCATATCCGTCGTCCGTGGAGACGTCGAACACCGGCACGGACGCCTGTTCGGGTTTGGAGGGTGCAAACGAATACGTCCTTATCCGTCGAGTACGGCGCGAGGATTCCCTGACGAGGGCGAATGCGTCGTCGCACCACTGTATGCCCACGGTGCGAAATTCCGTCTTGACGAGCAACTGTTTCTCGCCGTCGAACGGCGCGGCAAACTGGTAGACGGCGTCCATGAACGGCGCCGGGTTCTTGCGCGGGTTGCCTTCGTCGAGCGCTTCCGTCCAGTAGAGCGTGGCCGGTTTGTCGGCGCGCCAGCCGTAGTTGCGCGGATACGGCGAACTGACGTCGTATCCCGTTCCGTCGGGAACCATCGGGTGTTTTCCAAGTTCCTTTACTGTGCGCCCGTCTGTGGCGATGACGGAAACCGTCTGCGGGAAACTCTGCATGGGGACGGTATACGGGTATGGGCGGTCGACCGTCGCGGTCAGCAGATATTGCCTGTCGGGCGAGAGGCTTACCTGCGAATAAATGGCAGGCTTGCCGATTGCCGTTTCGCCTTCGGGCGATATTTTCGTCAGTTGCGCGGTGAAAAGATAGTCGAACAGCAGTTCGTCGTAAGGACTTTTCAGCAGATCCTGATAGGTACGCGCCGGCGTGGCCTTTCCGTCGCTCGTCTGTACGAGCGGCCCGCCGGGTACGCGCGAAGGTTCGGGAAACGCGCCGGCCGACGACGGCACGGTCGGGACGACAACTTCCGTTTCGCCAAGCCAGTTGATGCGCACGCGTCCGCCTGTCAGGTTCAGACGCAGCCTGCTTGCCTGTCGCGCCTGCCTGTCGGCAATCGAAACTGTCCACAGGTAATAGCCGTCATCTCCTCGCAGCACAAGCGCCAGATGCGACGACGCCGGCGACCATTCGGCTTCCAGAATGTTCACGTTTGACGGCAGACCTGCTATTGCCGATTCTTCTCTGGTCTTGATGTCCAGCAGACGGACACCCGAATAACCTTCTCTGCGACTCGGGCCGAACAGACCCGTCACGCGAGCGCCGGCCAGTTTGTATTCCGGCTGAGCCAGTTCTTCAACAGACAGAAACGGCGCCCGGTCGAGCAGCAGCAGCCATTTGTTGTCGTTGCTAATCATTACACCCGGCGGGAGTTTCGCCAAGGCGATGTCTTGAATTTCCTTCGGCGGCAGTTTGTATGCCACGTCCTGTGCCGTTGTCAAACAGCATCCTAACAGACCGGATAACATGATTCCGGTTAAAAAAAACTTTTTCATCTTACGTAAATATTTTTATAATAACAGTTCTGTTGCAACCTTACAGAGTTCGTCTGTCGACGAATAATGGCGATAAAGATATGAAAAAAATACACGCTTCATTATTCATGAAAAAAAATAATTTTTTAAAAGATGCGGTTTTCATGCCATCTTTTCATGGACGGCAGGCGCATGGCTCGCTAATCTGGCAATCCGGAAGTCCGAAGGACTTAAATGTGAATAACCCCTTGCAAGCGTAGCACAGTTCGGGGCTGCAAGCCGCAGACGCAGCCCGGAGTATTCCCTATCGCGGCGCACCGGAAAAAAGAGAGAGCGCAACCCGCAGGGGTCGCGCTCTCTTCCATCGTGGCAATGACGGCGCGATATGCCGCGTCTCTGTCAATCTCCATCGCCGTCATGGCGGGGCAGGAGCGTCACGCACCTGGATTGCTTCGTCGCTTCGCTTCTCGCAATGAAGCAATCCAGGTACGCGCCGGGCGCCGGATTGCCGCCGTCGCCATTGCGTCATTACGGGGCCTTCCGGCAGAATCACATCACCCTCACCGCGTCTCGCAGGGCTTTAGCCCAATTCTTCCTGTTGCCGTCGGTTAAAACCGACGGTCGCTCCCCGCAATGACGGAGATGCCGTTGCTGTCGGCAATAGCATCCGTTGCCATTGCGACTGCGAGGTACGAAGTAGGAAGCAATCCGGATTGCTATAATTTGGGCATTGTGGGGTTTTTGTGCAAATACTGTATTGAAAAGCAAAACGACCCCTGTATTTTTATTTTCTTAACAGCTTATCGACATAAGCGCGCTTCGAACGCGCTTCGAACGCGCTCCGAAGGAAGTCCGATCGAAAACGGACGGGGAATTAAGATTTTTTTTCTTTTGTGACGTTTCCGTCATTTTATCTTCAATTTAAATACGGTAATCGAGTTTGGGGGGAAAACATGTTTCAGCGGTCTTTTGAACGAAGCCTTCAGTTTGCTTTCGACGGGGACGATGGCGTCGGGCTGTTCGAGTGTGTTCGACACGTCGTGGAGGCCTTCCAGTCGGGTCATTTCGATTTGACTGTGGAAATCGCCGCCGAACATGTCGATCGAACACCACTCTTCGTGAAAGGTGGTATTGACGACTTTCAGGATAAGGAGGTTGCTGCCCAGTTCGCGCGTGGCGACGGCGAGCAGCGTGGGCGCAAAAGGTATCGTGACATCTATCAGCAGTTGCCCGTCGAAGAAGCACTGTATATTATGGTCGTGGCAGACGATTTCGACGCGGTGCCATTCGTCCGGGCTGAAGGTTGCCGGCGCCGGCCCGGCAAGGAGGCGCGACGCATATCCGCCGCAATGGTGCAGCGTCGCTTTGCCGTCTTTGAATGTGAGCGAGACGTATTCGGCCAGTTCGCCGGTCAGCCCGTTGTCGCGCACATGGATTTCTATCATTCCACCGGCCTGTACTTCCTTAAGGCTGAGCGAAGCGGTGTAGTTGTAAGTCATCGGGTCGCCGAAATTCATGTAGCGGCGAAGGACGTCGGCCGGCTGGTCTTTCATGTCGCCGGACTGTTGTTTTTCGACGATTTTCTGCTGTTCTTCAGCAAAGTTAAATTCTTCGGGGATGGCCAGCGTCTCCTGCCCGTACTCGGCCGGCGGCAGGCTGCTTTGGTCGAGGTTCGCGCGATTGTCTTTTACGAAGGACGTCGGCACGGGCTGTCCGTTCCACGCGACGTCTTTCACGCCAAACTGATAGTCATAAAGTATGACCGAGGCGCAGCCAAATTTCAGCAGTGGCTTGTCGTATGTACTGACCGTCGTTTTCACCAGTCTGTCGCCGCGATTTCCGGCAAACATTTCCCACATGTAGAAAGAAGGGCTTTTCGCCACGCGCGAAGCGTCGAAGAGTATGGCAGGCTTGCCGCGCATCGGGAAACCGGCGTGTCCCAGCAGCGGTGAATAGGCAACGCCCTTTACGTTCGACGGATTGCGTTCCAGCCCGATCAGGAAGGCGGCTTCGGCCACGGCTGCCCTGAGCGTACCCGCCTCGGGAGCATACGCTGCTCCGAATTCGCCGATAAACCACATGGGCGTTTCCAGCGTCAGGTGTTCCAGGTCGAAGCGGTTGTGACTGGCCATCAGGTAATCGATGCCTGTGTTGAAATGCTCGTCCACCCATTCGCTGTCGAAGCCCGTCACGCATTCCAGGCTGTTGCAGATGAATGAAACGTCAGGGTCGTGCACCGCTGCACGCAACTTCCGGTAACGGCTCAGATACTCCCGTCCGCGGTGTTCGCTGCCGATTTCGATGCGATTCAGTTGAAACGGCGCAGCATGTCCGCGGGCGTGGCGCAACTGTCCGAACGCGGAATCGGCCGGCTCGCAGGCATAGGCCAGCGCCGTCCGGATCTGTTCAGCCCAGTATTCGACCGGCTTCTCGTGGCGGCGCGTACGGTAACGCTGGTTCAGCAGGCCGGTATTTGCCACGCAGACAGGTCGCGCATGCAGGTCTTCGCTCATTTGCAGATATTCGTGCAGCCCCATCTTCTGCCCTGTGACGTAGCCGTGGATACTCCAGAGCGCACGGCGCGATTCGACCGGCGCAAGGGTTTCTTCCCATCCGGGCACGGCAGACGATGCATATCCCTCGACCGAAACGCCTCCGGGAAAACGTATGAACTGCGGCTCGAGCGCCGCCAAAGCCTCCATCAAATCGGTACGCAGCCCGTGGAAGCGATTCTTTTTTACGTCCGAAGGAAACAGGGATACGACATCTATGTTGAACAGAACGACGCTGTCCGAACTGAATACCAGCGTGCCGCACGGATCGCTGTCCAGCGCCGTGAACGTATGGCGCACCTGCGTCCATTCGCGCGTGAAGTTTATGCGAAAAGGTTCGCACAGAGGAACTCCCGCCAGAGAATCGCGCAGTTCGACCTTTACGCTCGAATGTCTCTGGCCTCTGATGAACAGCGACAGGTCATATCTCTCGCCTTCGTGTACGGGGATGCTTCCAAAACCTTCGGCCACGACGCCGCCCCACGCCTGATAGGGGACGTATACCCACAGCGAACGCATATTAGCCCCGTTCAGCGGACGGCTCCACGTGTCGATAAACAGCCCCGTCTGTTCGGTCAGGGCGCGCCAGCCGGGAATGGCGTTCGGCGATATGAACGGAACGCGCCAGCCCGAAGGCGTCGTCAGGCTGCCGGTATAGGCATCGTAGCTGCATCCGTCGGGGATCACCCCGGCTTCGAAACTTCCGTTTCGTATCATTTCGGCATATATCCCGCCTTCGACGGCATGGTTTATCTCTTCCAGTGTCAGACCGTACAATTCCCTGTTGACGGAAACCGTCGGCTTCTCGAGGTCGATGACGATGGACGATGTCACCGGCAATGCCGGCCTGCACGCCTGCAAAAGCAGCCAGCACACCGCAGCGAACAATGCTTGTTTCGTATTCATTTCGTTCTTCTACTGTTTTTTTTCGGCCAAAGGTAATACTTTTAATCTTTCACTCGCTTTTTACCACCTCCGCAGGGTTGCTGCCGGCCGCTTTGAGCGCCTGTCCCGGCACGGTAAACAAAACTACGGCGACGACTCCCGCAATCACCCCTGCCGGCAACCACTGAATCATGAATTTCTTTTTCCCGTTGCTATATACATTTAGATATATATTATACACAGCGGGACAAAGATATGAACAAAAACACGGAATAGAATCAATTACTTTCGAAAAAAAACGGGGGCGAATTAAATGGGAGCATTTGGCTGCGTCGATTTTCAATACAAAATGTCGTTCGAACAGAAATTAATCATAAACGTGGCCGGTTTTTATGCATATGACAAAAAGAATGCATATATTTGCGGCATAACGTAATAAAAATCGACGGGTAACTTCTAAAGAATGTACAGATGAGATTGTCATTGAAAGATATAGCGAAAGCGTTGAACGTATCCAAGACCACAGTGTCGTGGGTACTGGCCGGTCAGGGCGACAAACGGAAAATCAGTTTGTCCACACAAGAGAAGGTTTTGGCGTATGCCAGAAAGGTGAACTATCAGCCGAATCTGCTTGCCCGCAGCCTGACCAATGGCAGCAGTTTTACGCTGGGACTGGTTATACCGTCCATTGGCGACGAATTTTATGCGCATATTGCCCGGGAAATCGAGATGGAAGCCGAAAAATACAACTATTCACTGACTTTTTGCAGTTCGGAAGCAGACCCGGAACGGGAAAGCAAAATCATACGGATGTTGAAGTCGAAGCGGGTAGACGGCTTGATCATTGCGCCAACCAAACATTCAAGGAAAGAACTGGATATCCTGATTGAAGAGAAATACCCGTTTGTATTGATAGACCGTTATTTTCCCGAACTGGACACCAATTATATCATTCTTGACAACGAGGGAAGCAGCCATCGACTTGTAACCAGGCTTATCCGGGACGGCCGGAAAAAGATTGCCCTGATTACCTCGGATACGCATCTGCTGGTGATGAATCTGCGACGCGACGGATACAGGCGGGCGCTGTCGGAAGCCGGTTTACCGGTGATACCGGCACTGTACGGAGAAGTGAAACGGAGCGAATACGAGACGGATATTGTCCGCGTACTGGACGGAATCTTTGCGGAAGTTCCCGACGTGGACGGCTTTTATTTTGCCACTCACTATCTGGCGATGGAAGCGCTGAGGTATTTCTACCGGAATGGTGTGGATATTACGGCGAAAGTCGGGCTGGCCTGTCTGCATACCATGTCGAGCTTCGAAATTCTGGCGCCGCGAATGTACATTGTCGAGCAGCCCATACGGGACATCGGGCAGCAGGCGGTGCAGATTTTGGTGAGCGAACTGGAAAATGCAGACGACAGTAAGAAAATGCAGACGAAAAAGAAACTGGTGTTGCCTGCGATTATGAACTTCAGTTGAACGGGGAGCAGCGGTTCAAAGATTCAAAACAAAAATAAGACAGGTCTATAAAAAAGAAGAGGTTGTCTCACGACAACCTACAACCTTCATTGTTAACCTTAAATCTAATACCATGAAAAACACAGTGCAAATGTACGACATTTTTATGTTATACAACATACTTTCCATGCATAAAAAATGCTAATGCAGGATTATTTAACTCGCACATCTGTTTTTTGCGCCCGTTTTAACATATATACAGACTAAAATGCGGCTTTCCATCATGCTTCCGCCGCAAATCCCGCTTTTTCAATTACCCTGATACCCCTGAAACCAGTTGCCGAGTTTAATGTCCCTGATGTCGATGCCTGTTTCGCGCCGGCCGAGCAGATGTTCGGAAAAATAATCTACCATCCGCCAGTAAAAATATTCGTTATAGTTCTCGAAATGATGTCGTTGACCGGGTATTACAAGCATGTCGAAACGTTTGCCGGCCTTGATGAGTTCGTTTGCCATGACAATGGTGTTTGCAGGATGCACGTTGTTGTCTATCTCGCTGTGAATAAGCAGGAGATGTCCTTTCAGCCTGGCTGCAAGTTCCTGATTGGCGGGCACGTGTATATCGAAGCGAACATTTCCGTCCTCGTCCGTGATTTCTTTCACGCCATGATGTTTTTCACTCCATCCGCGATTATAGAGATTGTTGTCGTGATTGCCTGCACACGAGACCGCGACCTTGAAAAAGTCGGGATAAAGCAACATGGCGGCGGTAGACATAAATCCTCCACCCGAATGTCCGTGAATGCCTGTACGGTTTATATCCATATATTTATAACGGTCGCAAAGCTGTTCGATGGCGGATTTATGGTCGGCCAGCGGATAGTCTCGCAAGTTTCCGTATCCGTAGTTGTGATACCATTTGGAGCGGCTTGGATGCCCGCCCCTGTGTCCGACGGAAATGACGATGAATCCGGCCTGTGCGAGGCGATCGGTACGCGGATTCATCGGGATATAACGGATATACGTCCCTTCCTGCTGGGGTCCCGGATAGACGTAGTCGATGACAGGATACATTTTCGTGGAATCGAAGTCAAAAGGTCTGTATATGATGCCGTACAAATCGGTGACGCCATCCGCCGCCTTCACCTTGAACGGCTCGGGAAACGTGTAACCTGCCTGCAGCAGTTGCGAGAAGTCGCTTTCTTCCAGTGTCATCAGCCGTTTTCCGGTATTATCGTACAGCGCCGTAGCGGGAATGGTGTTGATGCGGGAATAGTTGTCGACCACGTAGCGCCCGTCTCTGTCCATATATACCAGATGGTGATAGTTGCCGGGCGTGACAAGTTTCAATCCCGTTCCGTCGAAATTCACACGGTAGAGATGCTCGTAGTAGGGAGTGGTGTCGTCCGCTTCCTTCCCGTTGGCAAGAAAGTAGACGACGCGGTTTTTGCTGTCCACGTGTTTGATCTGGTCGACATGCCAGGGGCCTTTCGTAATCCTGTTTTTGAGGTTCCCGTCCGTGTCGTAGAGGTAGAGATGCGCCCATCCGTCGCGTTCGCTCCAGTGAATCAACTCCCGCGCGTTGTCGGGCATGGCGAGCGGACGGGTTTCGATGTAGGTATTCAGGCGTTCTCTGATGAGAGTTTTGACGGAGTCGTCGCCCAGCGTATATGCACAGATATCCACCCGTTTCATGTCGCGACTGACGCGCGTGAGAAAGAATTTGTCGGCGCTGCCCAGCCATATCTGCGGTGCGGTAAAATCTTCCCGGGGTTTTGAGGCAACCGAAACCGTCTGGTCTTTGAACGCCGATACGGTGATTTCTTTCCGGCTCCTGTTTTCGAGGTCGAAAAGATAAAGGTGACCGACAGGCGCACCCGCTTCGCCGGGAAGCTGATACTTGTAGGTTTCCAGCGTGGGACGCGGTTTGGCAACCGAATTGATTACCCACAAGTCTTTTACGGCACGCTGGTCGGTCAGTGTGGCTACAAAATAGCGTCCGTCGGGCGACCAACTGCCCTGTACCGGTTTACGCTTGTGGTCCATCAACGTCGAGTCCGTATTCATGCGGTTGCGCGGCATGCCGAAAGCAAAATCCTCCACTCCGTCGGTTGTGAGCGCCGTCTCCTCAATGCTGTCATCCTTGGGATTTTTCAACAGTTTCTCATAGTCGGCATACGTCATGCTCCACAGGTTAAGGTCTTTGGCGTATACGACGTGTTGCCTGTCCGGCGATACGTTGCCCCACCGTTCGCGGGATGAATTGTCTTTGGGACGTTCCGTCAGTTTGCGCGAAAGATAATCGTACGAGAAATAAAACGTCCTGTTCACCGACGAGGGTATCTCAAAGGTAAACGTGCGATCGTCGTCGTCGAGTTTCAGATTCCCGACGGGCAATTGCTGTGCCGTGAAGGGGTCTTTCACCGTCTCGGAAATTTGCGCGGCGATTTCATCGAGGTCGAACAGCGGCTGCTTTTTCCCAAGATCGGGGTCGACTACATACCAGACCCTTCCGTTGCTTGTTTTGTATTCGTACCAGAATTTGCTTCCGCGATTAAAATAGTTGGGTCTCAACGTGTAGGAAAACAGAAGCTGTTCTGCATTGGACGGTGCGAACCTGCGTGCCTGCGTGTATCCGGCAAGCGTTTCCTGAGCCGGCAACAGGTTGCTCCAAATCAAACTCAGGCAGATAATGGCGAATGATAATACTTTTGATTTCATAAAAATAAATTACGGGATTATTTGTTTCTTTCATTTTGCAAAAGTAATGATTTTCGGTTAGCGGTTCTTTTTTTCGAGAAGTTTATTCAATCCTGCACGATTATACTGCGCGCGGTGTAAATGCGTGATGTTATTCTACTGGATTGCCACGTCGCTACGCTCCTCGCAATGACGTCGGACGCCATTGCCGGCAACAACGGTATCCCCGTCATTGCGAGGAGCGTAGCGACGTGGCAATCCAGGTTTTTGCGGTCTTTTAATCTCTCGCTTTCCCCAGACAAAGGCTACGATTTCGCCTGTTCGGGGTTATGCAAATTATACTCCGCGCGGAGTATAAACCGCACATTTACCGGTCTGTTTTTCGCAATACTTCATCCTGAAAACGCCTGCATTCTCCGCGGTATGCGCGTAT
>JAIRLL010000326.1 GCA_031259505.1 Tannerella sp. | reverse complement strand
CAAGGGCAAAACACCAAGCAGCGACTTGAAGAGCGTCGTCTTTCCTGCGCCGTTCCGTCCAATCAGGCATGTTGTCTGCCCGGTCGCCAGCACCATGCTTACATTCTGCAACACAATCTTACCGGGATAACCCAGTGTAGCATTTCTAATCTCCAGTTTCATATTATCATCGTAGCTTATTATTCATCGCCCTGTCTGCGCTTCTATTGTCCTCCGGCAGACGGCGTGTAAACATCCGGTTGCACGTCCGGTAAACCGGGGGGCGATGGCTGTCCATTCGGAATCTCGCGGGCTTCCATGTCCGTCATATCATAGTGGTAGAATTTGTGGAAAAACTCTTGCGTAACAGCCGTCATATCGTACGGAAACATGTCGGGATAAAGCAGATTTGCCAACCAGACAACGCCTATCACCCGGTTTAATCCCGGCGGGCGGTCTATCCATCCGAACGGTCGCCAGGGAACTTGATAGACAGCGTTTCGTTTCACCGCATCAAGGTTTTGCCACGCAGGAGACGTGCGAATCTCGCGATACGAATCCATGCCGTCGAAATTGCCCGACCATACCAGAATCAGGTCGGGATTCCAGCGGTAAACCTGTTCAAGCGAAACGCCCGTCATACCTTTGCCCGGTAGAATATCGGTCTGCGCCACATTGACGCCGCCCACAAGGTCAATCAACTGACTGTGCACCGAGCCCGACGGATCGGTATTCAGACCTTTCATCCCTTCGGCGTAGTAAATCCGTTTCTTTTGTCCGTCGGGGATCCTTTTTGCCTTTTCCAGAACAGGGTCGATATACGTGCGGATAAAGACAATCAATTCCTCCGCCTTTTCCTTTTTATGAAGCAGTTCGCCAAGAAAAGCCAATGTTTCCTTATAATTCAGTATATCGTTATCCAGCAGGACGACCGGTATCTGCACTTTTTCCTGTATAGCCTCGGCGCGTTCGATATTGTCGGGCGTGAGGAAGTCGGCAAACAGGACGATATCAGGCCCCAGGCGGATGATTTCCTCGCTCGCATCCTCCAGTGCGTATGGCTTGCCCTCGTAGAACGAGCGTTTCAGGTATTTCTTTTCCGTTTCCGAATAGCGAAACACATTGTTTACCGTAATTGCCGTGTCAAAAGCATACACTGCATGGATCGGGTGCCGTCCGCTGAACAGGGCGTCGATCACGTCCGGTATTTCGACCGTCCGTCCCGCCATGTCGACGATGATACGTCGTTCGCCCTGCTGCACGGAGCGGCTGCCCGGCCGGCAACCGACGGCCAGCGCCACAAACATCCCCGCAACAAGGAGCGCCGGTAATTTATGTCTGTTACAAATGAATGACTGTTTCATACGAAATAGTTAACGTCCGCTCAAAAGTCATACAGCAGCGAGGTAAAATACGTCCTGCCCTCTCGCGGATAATTGAATGAGAGAGTGTAGTTCTTGTCGCCCACGTTTTTCACACCTGCCTCCAGGCTAAAACCTTCCCATACTTTCGTGAAAACTTTGACATTGAGGATGCCGTAACCGGGCAAAGTCTCGCCGTCGCTGGTATAATAGCGACTACTGTTTGCCTCAAAATCAATGTGCAAATAGGAATCCGGCAGGGACGGTAGGGACGGCAGGCCCAATTTACCATAAATAATGCCTTTATGCGCCGGCACGTCTGTAAATTTCAAGTCTTTGTCCTCTTGGTTTTCCCTGTAAATATAGCTGTAACTTCCGCCGACGATTATCCCGCGGACAGGATTCAAACCGAAAGACAGTTCATAACCGGTTGCGAAGGATTTTCCCACATTCCGGTTCTGGTACATTGGCGTTACGCCGTCCGTCTGGAACTCGCCGGGAATCGTCACCTGATAAATCGCATTGTCGATGTTGTTGCGGAAGACAGAAATCTCATACTGGAAAACAGACCGTATCTCGCCTTTGTAGGTCAGGTCAAATATCCAACTGAACTCCGATTTCAGGTCGGGATTCGGCTTGACCGATCCGAAGCGGCTCGAATAACGGTCTTTCTGCGAAGCGAAACGCGATTTGCGCGAGGCGGATAACGCGATTTCATGTCCTGCGGCGGGCTTCACAATCGCGGCCAACTGGTAATTGAAAGCGTCGTCCGCTCCGGTGGGAAAATCAAACAGTACATCCTTTTCGCCCGTTTCGTAATGCGTCCCGTATTCCTGCGCCTGGATATTGCTGCGGTAACTGTAATTCAGTCCCGCCACTATATCGACATATTCATTGACGGAAAATACGTCTTCCAACCCCGCCGACAATGTATTGTCCTTGTATTCCTGTACCGGCTCGCCCGCCTTTTCGGTTTGACCGGCAGCTTCATTGGCGGGAATTGTGGCGTTATGCTCTTTGTGCGAATCGTATTTTTCGTATAAAGAGAGTTTCAGCAGGTTGTTGGCGAGGATCTGCGAGGCGAAATTGACCGACCCGCCCGCCGAACGGTCATCGTAGATGCTGTTGAAGGCGTTGTTCCGGTTTTGGGTGGTGTACGTATTGTCGTCGAACTGGCTCATGATGTTGTAATAATTATCGTAAAAGGCCGTTACATTCATGGTTGTCTCCGCGCCCAGAAGAGTTTTCGAGCGGTAATACAGGCTTTTTTTGTCGTATTCGGGATAACTGCGGAACTGGTTTCCTTCGACGCCCGGCGGAATACCTTTCTCGGCGTTCTGGACGATGACGTTTAGCGAATATTCATCCGTTTCGTTGGGTGTGTATCCTGCCTTGCCGCTGAAGTTAAAATCACTGGTCGCGGAGTTTTCGCGCCGTCCGCCGTCTTCATTCGTCCCGGGCGTAAATTTTCCCGAAAGGGAACTGAAATTATTTTTAAGAAACGAAACGCTGCCGAGCCAATAAAACTTTTCCTTTTTCGACCCGGTGCTCACGGATGTATTGTAACTGTTGAATCCGTTGTCGCTCATTTTGGCGCTCGTGACGCCCCATACCTCCAGCGGTTTCACGGGCTTGCGCGAAACGAGGTTAATGGCGCCGCCCATTGTATTCGGGCCGTAAAGTACGGACGTCTGCGCTTTGGAAACGGCAATCTGCGATAAATCGTAAGTCGTGAAACGGTTGATGTCCACATTTCCGTCGTAAGGCACATAAATCGGGATGCCGTCGTAGAAGACCGGTATTTGCAACAGATTGAAGCCGCGCAGGTAGATTTGCCCTTCGTTGCGCGCACCCGCCTCGGTGATACTCAGTCCGGGCAAGAGATTGAGTGCTTCGGTCGCATTGTCACGGTTAAACTGCCGCAACTGTGCGGCGCTAATTTTGCCCGTGACCGATTTCCCGTACCGGCTGCCGCTGATTTCTATCTCGCCCAGTTGGTAGACAGCCGAAACCGAATCCACCGGCGTTTGTCCGTACATCAAAACGGATATGCACGTAAAACTGCAAATAAATAGTAACTTGTTCATAATCGTACGTTTTTTAAGTGAGTATTTTTGAAGAATCCGTATGGAACGCTTTGTTCATCCGCTGCGCTGCGGTTTCCCGCTCCGAATAAATATCGACATGTTGCCCGGCAAAAAAGATGAATGGCGACAACATTTCCCGTTCGGCAATGACCTTCAGCGCCGTATTAAGAGTCGCCCGGGCAACGTCTTCCTGCTTGAGCGACACCATCGAAGCGATCACAACCGGTGTGTCGCCGTCGACGCCTTCTTCCTTCCATACGCGGAAGATTGCTTCCAGGTTGTCATACGCCATGTAGAGTGCGACTGTATCGCCATGCCGGAAGAGCCGTGCAACGTCGCGAAGATGCGCAAAACCGTCGTTGATTTCAAATGCAATGAGATTCAGTAAAGCGTCGCTCTTGTGCAATTCTGTCGTCGGAATCGCAAAGATATTGGATGCTGCACACGATGCGGTAATGCCGGGAACAATCTCGAACGGTATGCCCCAGTCGCGCAGCCGCCGGGCGTCCACATCGCCGCCGTTGAACATCAGCGCATCACCGGCTTTGAGACGTACCACTTTCTTCCCTTCACGGTAATACTTCCGTACATATTCGAGCATGTCTTCTTTCTTCTCACCCTCGTCGGGATGCCTGTTCACAAATTTCACCTCGGCCGACGGCTTGGCAAGCGCAAGCACGTGTTGCGCCGGCAGGCAGTCGTACAATATAACATCCGCCGTCTCAATCAACCGGCGCGCTTTCACCGTAAGCAGGTCGGGGTCTCCCGGCCCCGTACCTGCGATGTAGACTTTTTCTCTTTTCATAGAATATATGTATGTTTAGAATAAAAATAACCTGAAACAATCTTTTTCTTCCGATATAAAACATAAAGGATAACGGTATCTAAAAAAATTATCCGCACTACCGGGATTTGGAAAAACAAATGTCCATATCTTCTTCCAATACGGATAAATAGTCCTTATGTTTTTGCTCCACAAATAAAAACTTCCCGATAAGCGAAAGTCCGTATTTCGTCAACTCGGCTCCACCTCCGCTTGTTCCGCCTCGTTGCATTGTTACTACCGGCAACGGTGAAATGGCATTTATTTCCCTTATATACGTCCAAGCCGTCTGGTACGATATTTTTATTTCTTTCGATACCGCCAGAATAGAGCCACTTAAACGTATCCGGCGCAACAGTTCGATTCTTTTTCTGTCTAAAAACAATGTCCCGTTTTTTCTTATTTCGATATCTGCCGCTATCTTAAATGCTTTGTGCATACCAATTCTTTTATCAATGCAAATCAAAAAACATGCCGTTATGGATAATCAACATATTTACAGATATATATCCACCATATACAGAAATATTTCCGATGCAAATCCTACATCTATGTAGTATGTTTTAGTGTATTATTACCATAAGGTAGAAAATCAGGGATTGTCTTGTCCTGAAATAGCTTTACAAAAAAGAACAATCGGAAGAGTTTAAAGAAAGGGTATTAGTCGCGTATCACAACAGTAATGCGATCATGATGGGACATGTACGCCAGATGCGTTG
>JAIRLL010000054.1 GCA_031259505.1 Tannerella sp. | reverse complement strand
CCAACTCGTTTTACGAACTGCTGCCCACTCCCTACGACGGAGTCTTCCAGGTAGACGACAATTCCGACCTCGTCGCCCGCAATGGCGTGGAGACGCGATTTTCGCCCAACGCGCTCAGTCCGGTAACCAGTTCGGGATGGACATGGACAAATCTCCGCAACATCAACTATTTTATTGAGAATTGCGAGAAAAGTTCGGTCGCCGAAAGAGCGCATTACCTTGGACTTGCCCGCTTCTTCCGCGCCTATTTCTATTTCGGCATGGTAAAGCGTTTCGGCGACGTGCCGTGGATCGACCGTACCATCGACGTGAACGACGACGAGACGCTCTACGGCCCGCGTACCGACCGTTTCGAAGTGATGGACAAGGTGCTGGCCGACCTGAACTATGCGGTCGAAAACATTACGACCGAGTCCGATCCGTCCTGCACCACCATTACAAAGAATGTGGTAAGAGCATTCAAAACGCGCGTCTGCCTCTACGAGGCTTCGCTCAGGAAGTATCATACAGGCTACGGCAAGCAGGCCACGGCAAATACGTGGTTTCAGGAAGTCGTGACGACGGCAAACGAAATCGGCGGCTTCTCGCTCCACCAGGGCACGAACGCCTATCGCGAAATGTTCCTGCAGAAAACGCCCTATGCGGACGAGACGATCCTCTGCATCGCGCTCGACGCCGCACTGTCGACCTACAGTTCGCGCAACCGCAAGACCATCAGCCCGACCTACGGCAACCGGCCGTCGCTGACGCGCGGTTTCATCAATATGTATCTGAACGCCGACGGCACGCGCTTTACGGACAGTCCCGCCTACCGGACAACGCCGTTCACGGAAGAGGTAAAAAATCGCGACCCGCGTTTGCAGCAGACCATCCGTATGGGCGACTACAAGCGTACGGAAAACGGTTCGCCCATCGTAGCGCCTCCCAACCTTGACCAGTCGTATACCGGCTACCAGATCATCAAGGGATGCTACGACGAACGTTTCCCCTACGACGACGAGAGCCGCAACGAAAACGCGCATCTCATCCTGCGCTGGGCGGAAGTGCTGCTTAACAAGGCGGAGGCGCTGGCCGAGCTTGGCCGGATGACCGACGGCGAATGGGCGGCCACGATCGGCGCCATCCGCGCTCGCGCAGGGATTACCGGCGCTTCGCTGACGCAGATGCCGACTGCGGCCGATCCCTATCTGGTCGCCTTCTACAAAAACAGGTTCACCGACCCCGTCATGCTCGAAGTGCTGCGCGAACGCGCCGTGGAAATGATATTCGAAGGGCTGCGGCCGGACGACCTCGTCCGCTGGCGCCTGGGCGAACTCTTCCAGGATGCGCAGATGAACGGTATCTACGTGCCCGCGCTGGGCGAATACGACCTGAACGAAGACGGCGTGCCGGACGTCTGCTTTTATCAAAACGAGCAGCCTTCGTCCTCGACGTCTTCCATCATCTACGTCAACGTGACGCCTTCGAGCGAATCGGGTACACGACAGCTTTCCAACGGTACGTCGGGCGAGTTGATATGGAATCCGGGACCGCGCGAATGGCTCGACAAAAAGTATCTCTACCCCATTCCCGAAACCGACAGGATAAAGAATCCTGCGCTGGGGCAAAATCCGGGATGGGAGTAAAATTCAAGATTCAGGATTGAAGAATTTATTATCTTTGTCTCCGGATTACGCGGGTTTTCGCAGATTCTTTTCTGCATCAGTCTGCGGGAATCTGCGAAATCCGGAGACTTTGTTTACTTAATTAAAAACAGACATACAATGAAAAAGTTATCTTTATTTATTCTGCTTGCGGTTTCGTTTGCCTTTGTTTCATGCACGGGCAGCGAGCCGGTTAAACTGAAAGTGGCGACATACAATCTGCGGATGGACACGCCAAATGACAGCGCTAACGCATGGTCGTACCGGAAAGAGGCCGTCAAGGCGCTGGTGCGGTATCACGACTTCGACATCTTCGGCACGCAGGAGGGATTCCTCCATCAGTTGCGCGACGTGTGCGAACTGCCCGAATACACGTACTTCGGCGCCGGACGCGACGACGGCAGGGAGGCCGGCGAACATTCTGCCATCGTGTACCGCAAAGACCGGTTCACGATTCTCGATTCGGGTAATTTCTGGCTGCGCGAAACGCCCGACACGCCGGGCAAGGGCTGGGACGCGACATGCTGCAACAGGATCTGCTCGTGGGCAAAATTCAAAGACCGGCTGAGCGGCGCCGCGTTTTATTTCTTCAACGTGCACTTCGACCATCAGGGCGTGACGGCGCGCAGGGAATCGGGAAAACTGATGATCGAAAAAATCCGCGAAATTGCCGGAGACGCGCCGGTCATCGTTACAGGCGACTTCAATTCGACGCCCGAAACGGAACAGATACAGGCGCTCTCGGCCTTTCTGCACGACGCGCGCAGCGTGTCCGAACAGCCGCCATACGGCCCGGAAGGCACGTTCAACCGCCGTTTCTCCAATCCGATCGGAAAGAACCGCATCGACTATATTTTTGTAAACGACGCCTTCCGCGTCGCCCGATACGCCGTGCTGACCGACTACAGGGAGTTTCCCTTTTATCCCTCCGATCATCAGCCGGTAGTGGCGGATCTGTATCTTAAGTGACTTAGGAATGGAGAATTAATAAAGTGTAACATGTTACTGGATTGCCACGTCGCTACGCTCCTACCAATGACATGTTTCGCTATTTGCTTATTATCAGTCCACTGGATTGCTTCGTGCCTCGCAATGACGGCGGACGCCATTGCTGACAACAATGACATTTTCG
>JAIRLL010000411.1 GCA_031259505.1 Tannerella sp. | reverse complement strand
GACTTCGGACAGGTGGAAGCCGACCCTTCGACAATCAACCTGACGGCCTATGAGACCTACTACGACGAGAAACGGCCGTTCTTTCTTGAAGGGAAAAACATATTTACAAATATTCCGGTTGCCGACGGAGCCATGTTCTACTCACGCCGCATCGGTTCGCCGCCGTCATGGCATCCTGAAGAAAAGGACGGACAGTACAGCCATGTCCCCCTGCAAACGCATATCATCAGTGCCGTGAAACTGTCGGGCAAAACGAAGAAAGGCTTGTCAGCAGGTATTCTCAACAGTCTTGTAGCCAGAGAATCGGCGCGCATCACCGACGCCGACGGCCGTGAATACAAAATGACCGCACAGCCCTTCGCAAGCTACTCGGCCGTCCGCCTGCAGCAGGACATACACGGGGGGAATACCGTGATCGGCGGTCTGGCGACGGCCGTCAATCGTTCAATCGGAGACGAACACCTGTCGGCGCTCGTGCGCAACGCCTGTACAGGTACGTTTGATTTCGAGCAGTATTTTCTCAAACGCAACTGTTTCGTGCGTGGAAGCGTGTCGTACAGCCGTGTCGAAGGCGAGAAGGAAGCCCTCGTCGCCGTACAGCGTTCGGCCGTACACAATTTTCAGCGCGAGGGCGCTGCACACCTGTCTGTCGACAGTTCGCGCACGCACCTGTCGGGCACGTCGGGAGTCATCCGTATCGGCAGGGGCGGCGAAAACAAATGGCAGACGGGGCATTCATTTTCATGGCATTCGCCGGGCTTCGAACCGAACGATGCCGGATACCTGCAAAGCGCCGACGAAAAAAGAATAAACGGATGGATAGCCTGCGTGGAAAATACTCCCACAGGCATCCTGCGCCGGTATACCGTCGCCCCTTTTTACAACTTCAAGTGGGATTACGGCGGCACAGCCACGTATGGTGTCTTCGGGCTGGAGGCGAACACGACTTTTGTCAACAAGTGGTTTCTGTACGCGGGAGGGTTTTACGAATCGTGCAATGTTGACAACGGCATGCTCCGCGGCGGCCTGCCGGTGAAACTCAATCCGCGCTGGGGTACGGACTTGAACGTGGAAACCGACAATTCCAGGAAAGTTCGGGCGCAGATCTATCACGGGACAATGTTCGGCGAAAAACGGTATGCACAGTACCTGTCGTTCGAAACAGGCTATCGTCCGGCATCCAGCCTGGAACTGTCTGCCGTCTGGGATTACACATACCGCAATCTGGGGCTGGAATACGTCGGGAAATCCACGCCTGCATCGGGCGGCACGGTCTACGTGATGGGCGCCCTGCGGCAACAAATCACCGGAATCACCCTGCGGATGGATTACAGTATCACGCCCGACCTGTCGATACGGTTCTACGGTAACCCGTTCATTTCGACGGGTAAATACGGCGAATTTAAACGGGCGACGAATACCGTCGCGCGGGAATATGCCCACCGTTTCGAACTGCTGGACGACGACATGCTGGTTTACCACGCCGGCGATAAAAAGTACAGCGTGACCGGCGATACCGACGGCCGGAAGTACAGTTTCAACAATCCCGACTTCAGCTTTCGCGAGTTCCGGTTCAATCTGGTAATGCGCTGGGAATACCGCCCTAACTCGGTCGTCTATCTGGTTTGGGCACAAAACCGTTCCGGACGGACAAATGACTATCTCGCCTCGTTCGGCCGCAACACACAGGCGCTGTTCGACTATGTCCCCGACAATACGCTCATGCTGAAACTCAATTACTGGTTTTCGATGTGAGGGCGTGGTACGATTGTGTGCCCTCGGTGATGGAAGACTCAATCTGTCCGTCTAAAATCTCTCGGTTTTAAACATTTTCCATTTTACATTTCGTTTCCTTTCCCGTAAAGGCAATTGCCAGCAGCATCACTTTGCCGTCGAGGTATGCTTCATAATACCGGCGGTCGCGGATCTGTGTCATGGCTTCGTCCAGCAGGGTGTCCGTTTTCTTCCGGGCGTGGTATTTTATTTCGGCGACTACGGTCAGTCCCGGCTGACGCCATACGGCATCGATACGTCCGGTGCCGGTAAGTATTTCGCCGCGAATGTCGAACCCGAGCATTTTCATCAGCAGCAAAAACAGGGAATGATAATACGATTCGTTTTTGATCTGCAGTCTGCAGGGTATATGGGCGAAAAGAAGGCGCAGTTTCTGTTCCAGGGCAGAGGCGTCGCCGGCATGTATCTGTCTTTTCATCTGCTCTATCGCGGACGGTATTTTATCGAAGGGATATTTGCTGTAGGCGTTCAGCAGATGTATCATGAAAGCCCTTTTCACTTCCGAATTGGGGATGCCGAGCGTATAGCGGGCGCATCCGTCAATCAGTTCCATCCGCTTGATGGTAAGGTAACCCGTCTGGAACAGCAGAGGCATTTCGGAGATGTTTTCCGGGTCGTATCCGTCCAGTTCGCTTTCATTGACAACAAACGGTTCCAGTACGGTCGTCACGCTGTTGCGACGTTGAATAATATCTATCAGGAAAGTGGGCGTGCCGGTGTGAAACCAGTAATCGTTAAAACGCTGTACCTTGAAAAATTTCAGGGTCGAAAACGGATTGTAGATTGCGGTTTCCCCGTCCCATGTATAGCCGTTGTACCAGTAACGGATCTGTTCCAGCAGATTTTCTCTCGTTGTCTTCAGGTATTCGGCGGCGCTGTCGATATATTCGGTAAAATTACTCTCCAGTTCTTCCTGGGTATATCCGCAAACCGCAGCATATTCTCTCTGCAGTGTAATATCATCGGGATTGTTCAAAGCCGAAAAGACCGACAGCCCCGAAAATTTCGATACGCCGGTCAGGAAAATAAACTGCAAATATTTGTCGGCGCCTTTCATTACCTGGTAGAAATCGTGTACCGTTCTGCGAATATCGCCCAGACAGGAATCGAAAAGATGGCTTGTAACCGGCAGATCGTATTCGTCAATCAGCACGACGACTTTTTTCCCGGTTTTGTTACGCAAAAGCAATATCAATTCGTCAAAACAGTCGGAAGCCGTCCTGCTCCGAAGCGTTATTTCGTATTCGCTTGCAATGCTGCGCAAATACCTGCACATGCTGGTTATCATCTCTTTCGGGGTAGAATGGAGGATGCGCGTCCAGTCTATTATGATAACCGGATACTGTTGCGACCAGTCCCATCTGTCGTGAATGTAAAGCCCTTCGAACAGGTCTTTCCGGCCTTTGAAAACTGCTTCCATTGTACTTAGCAGCAACGATTTCCCGAACCGGCGCGGTCGGGAAAGGAAATAAACTCTTCCATTCGAAATTATCCTGTGAATGATTTCGGTTTTGTCTACATACAGACAATCGCTGCTGCGTAAATTTTCAAACGACTGCGTTCCTATCGGCAATATTTTCATGACTTAATATATTTTATACAGTATGAATTTGAAACAAAGATACTCATTTTTTTATTTCAATTCAATTTCTGTCCCGTCTGCCAAGTCTTTTTTGAAGCGTTCTTCGCTATCTTCTTCGTATTTCCGTCTTTATCGTTTCTTTCCCTTTCGTTTATATACTATCCTATTGTAGATTGCAAGTCGTAAGAAGATTATATTTCCGGTTCCAAACTGTACGTCGCTCCTGTTTCAGTGTTTATCCGGATGCGTTTGCCTTCATACGATTGTTCTGCGCCTCGAGATATACTGCGTGCGGTATGATTTTGTGAATAGACAGGAAATGTCATTTCCCCAGGGCTGTTTCAGACGGATTCTCCACAATGGCATAACCTCTTTTACATTAATTGTCACTGTATTGCTTCGTGCCTACCAATGACGGGATCTCCACCAATCAAGTAGTCGCCAACAGGTTAGTGGATATTTGGAGGGAGGCATTTCCCAGGACAAGTTGAAAGTTATATCGGTGAGCAAGTTTGTGGAGATGTTTCAATTCCCGTTGCGCGAGGTGTTGCTGATATCTTATGACACCGGTTTCTACGTAATCCAGTCCCCTGGTCAGGGCGTTGTAAAAGGCGATGGCAATCTTCCGGG
>JAIRLL010000406.1 GCA_031259505.1 Tannerella sp. | reverse complement strand
TCGCTGATACCGTAACCCGTATCGCTCACCCGGATTTCGGTATATTCACTGGCAGACGACAGCGCAAGCCGGATTTCACCTTCAGGCGTATATTTCACGGCGTTGGACAGCAGGTTGCTCAGGATGGTTGTAATCACGTCTGCATCGAAATACATTACCGTTTCTTCCGTTTCGACGGCGATATGGAATTTGACTTTATCGTTACGGTTCAGTTCCTTGTAGCGCAGGCCGGTTTCCGTGACAAGGCATCCCAGGTCGCCTTTTGCCACGGTCAGGCGGCGGTTTTGCGTTTCTGTTTTCCGGAAATCCAGTATCTGGTTGATAAGGTTGAGCAGGCGGACGGCGCTGCCGTGGATGATTTTTATTTGACGGTTGTAGTGAGCCGGCAAATCGCGGTCGTTCAGCAGATCTTCCAGCGGACCCAGTATCAGCGTGAGCGGGGTACGCAGTTCGTGGGTGATGTTGGTATAGAAGCGCAGGCGTTCGTCGTTCAGTTCCTGACGGTTCTGGCTTTCTTTCCGTTCAATTTCCAGCGAACTTTCGAGATTGAGCCTGTACTTGTAGAAACGGATAATGGCCAGCAGCGCCATACACAGCAACAGCGCATAGCACGTTTTAGCATACCACGTAAGCCAGAAGGGCGGATGGATCCTGACGGACAGTGAGGCGGCGTGCGACTCGTCCCACGCCTGATTGCGCAGCCGCGCCTTCACCCGGAAGGTGTATTCGCCGGGCGAAAGATTGCGGAACGTCACCTGATTGTCGCCATACGTGTTCGACCATTCGCTGGCCAAACCATCTATCATATAGGCGTATTCTACCTGTCCGCTGTGAGCGAAGTCGGGCGACGAAAACGAAATCCGGAACGAGTTTTGACCGTAGGGCAGTTCAATCCGTCCGTTGCCGGCAGGAATCAGGAGTCCATCTTCCTGACTTTTGATGCCCCTGTCCAGTGACCGGCACTCTATAATTTGCACCGGCGCTACCTGCCGCTGCAATACAAATTCCGACGGACGAAACCGGCAAACGCCGTTGGTAGAGCCAAAATAAATCGTGCCGTCAGGCGTCGTGCACGCCGAGCCTTCTACGAAATTCCCCATCGGGATACCGTCGCGGCAGTCATAGTTGTTGAAGCGCTGTTTTTCTCTGTCCCACATTGAAATGCTCCCGTTGCTGCTGATCCATATATTCCCGTTTTTATCTTCCTGGATAGCGCGGATATACACATCCACAAGCCCCTGTTCTTCGTTGTAGAGCCGGTAGTGGCCGGGCTTCCCGGTATCGTCGAAATAGACTAATCCGTTGCGCGTAGCAGCCCAGATTCCGCCCCCGGTATCCATATACAGATGGTTTATCGCATTGGAACAAAATCCGCTGTCGGTTTCGAAGCGAGCGACGAGGCGGTCAGCTTTGTCGAAAATCGAAATGCCCTTGCCAAATGTGCCCACCCACAGTTTGCCCTGACCGTCGCGCAGCATACTGTATATTATCTTGTCGGTAAGTTGACTGTTGATACTGTCTTCCTTTCCGAGTTTGCCGTCTTTAAATGAATAGAGGCCGTTAAGCGTACCTATCCACATTTTATCGTCGGCGTCTTCGAAAAAGGTAATGAAACCGAGATTGTTTATATCCAGTCTGACCTGTTCAAACTTGCCGTTTGAAAGATTGAATTTCAGAATGCCTTCGTTCGACACGCCCAGCCAGAGGATGCCCTGCCGGTCCTGTTCGACGGCGCATACCTGTACAAAAGGGCCGGACAGATGTGCCGAAAGGTTGATTGTCCGTTTCAGGAGACCGTCTTCCAGCACGGCAATTTCATTTTCGCTTCCCAGGAAAACCTGCCCTTTGCCGTCGGCACAGATACCCCATACCGGCCTGTTTTTCTGTTTACCTTTTTTATCCGTTGTGTAATAAATGGTTTGGAACACGGGCAGGCTGTTGTTTAGCACATCCAGGCCGGCGCCGTAATTGCCGATCCATACATTTCCAAACGAATCCTGAAACAGCGTGCGGATATTGCCCGACGACAATTCTTCCGGATCGCCGGCGGGAGCGATATTGTGAAATTTCACGGCTTCGGGATTGACAAGGGTAATGCTGCGAAGGTCGAGAATGCTGATTCCTCCCGCACCGGTGGCTATCCAGAGCTTGCCGTTGCCCGTCTCGCAGATGTCATAGACGGGGTCGGCAATCAGGGAATGGGGGTTTCCCGCATCGTGCGAAAAGCAAATAAACGTTTCCGTTTGAGGATTGAACAGGGCAAGCCCTTCGTCGGTTCCTATCCAGACGTTATGCTGCCGGTCGATGCAAATGGCGCGTACATCGTTGCCCGGCAAACTTTTCGGATTGCCCGGCTCGTGACGGAAATTGCGGGCGGTTTTCGTTTTCAGGTCGATAATGCTCAACCCGTCCCGCGCATGTCCCACATACAGGTTGCCGGCGCCGTCGTCGTGCGAACACCATTTCGTCGATTTCATATTTTCAATCTCTGCGTCCATGAAATGGGTAAACCGTCCGGTCTTCCTGTCGTAATGCGTGATGCCGACATGATAATGGGTAATCCATATTCCGCCGGCGGCGGCAGGGGAAAAATGCGTAACGTCGTTGGTGGCAAGTACGTCTTCATTTGTAAAGTTTTCTATTTCCTGCGTGGCGCAGTCCAGCACGCTGACGCCGTCCCGTTGCGTGCCTATCCAGAGTTTATTGTTTTCCCTGTCATATAATAAGGTGTTTAATTCGTTACTGGCGAGTTTCGAATTGCTTGTGCGGTAAACAGTGAACGACTGTCCGTCAAAATGGTTCAATCCCGCTTCCGTGGCAATCCAGACGCAGCCTTTGCCGTCCTGTTCAATATCAACGACATAGTTGTTCGACAGTCCGTCTTCTATGCCGAGATGACGGATTGAAAACGGTTGCGCTGCCGCCTGAAAGGAGAACAGTAAGATGAAAAACACGAATGCGAAATGTCTTTTTTGCATGTCTGTGACTGTTATATATTATTTTTCAGGCCACAAAATTACAATGAATTGCCCGTAAAAAGAAAATATGACAGACCGGTAAATCATTCATGACCGATTTACCAGCCTTATTGACCGGTTTACCACTTTCAATTGCCTGCTTTACCCTCCATACGAGTGATGAAACCACCATACTTTTGCACCAGGTAAAACTCATTGTATATCAAAGCTATTAAATTTAAATCTGAAAATGTATGAAGAAAAGAAAGTTTCTAAAAACAGTCCTGATTATTTCTCTTTTACTGGGAAGCAATACATGGATTATGGCGCAAAAGACAATCGTATCCGGTACTGTAAAAGACCATACAGGCGAGGCGCTTGTCGGCGTTAGCATTTTGGTGGAAGGCACTACAACGGGCACTGTTACGGACTTCGACGGTGCATACAGTATGGATGTGCCGGGGTCGTCGTCAGTCTTGAAGTTCAGTTACATCGGTTACGTAACGCAAAGCGTTGCGGTAGGCAACCGTACCGTAATTGACGTTGTACTTCAGGAGGATATGCAAAGCCTCGAAGAAGTAGTTGTGGTGGGTTTCGGCACGCAGAAAAAAGTGAACCTCACGGGCGCCGTAGGCGTGGCTACCGCAAGGGAAATCGAAAACCGCCCTGTGCAGTTGGCGTCGCAGGTTTTGCAGGGCTTAGTACCCGGGTTGAA
>JAIRLL010000368.1 GCA_031259505.1 Tannerella sp. | reverse complement strand
TGTTCATCGCCATCACGGCGCCTGTCAGCCATACGATCACGTTCAGACATCGCTTGATCAGCGGCAGCAGCCTGGCGTCGAACATTTTGCTGTCATTCCGGTAATTCGACATATCGATGCTTTCTTCCACCAGCGATGTAATCAGGCGGGCGACGAACCACGTCGCACTGAGGATTGCCAGGATATGGCAGGAGTTGCCGACAAGGGTGTGCATGTTGCTGTCCATGTTCAGGCGTTTCAGCGCAAGCCATACGGCAAACAGTATGATGCCGAGGAGTATCGGGCGTTCGATTGATTTCAGGCAAATGCCTTCGTACACATAAATGCGCGAGGCCGCTATTTTTTTGATAAGGCGCCTGTTCAGAAAGGACGTGATCTTGCAGACGATAAATGCCGCAACGATGACAGACAGGGAAATAAACCAGTCTTTCAATGAATTGCCATAATAGATTGTATCCAGCATAAGCGTTGGTTTTTAAATGTTTAAACTATGTTTGTTCTGTCCTGGACAGTACTGTTTCCGTTTTTTTAGATGCAAAAGTACATCTTTTTTGTTCTTTTAAGCATCAACGGGGAATTAAATCGACTGATTTCCGTTTTTTTAGACGTCAGGGTTCCGTTAAGTCGACTGAAAAAAGAAAGAATAACAGATTTGAGCAAACACCAGTAAAAGGATAATACTTCCGAGCATTCTGTTCAGCAAATGGATTCTGCGGATATTGAACCATCGCTGCAGCCCGGATATCAGACAGGTAATGACGAACCACCATAAAACGGCTCCCAGTGTGATACCTATCAAGCCTTTCGTTATCTCCCACCATGAATGTGCGGGCAGCACAAACGAAAAATGAGCGAACAGTCCGATATACAGAAGCACGATAAGCGCATTGCTCAGGGTGAGCAGAAACGCCGTGATAAAATCCTGGAAGTAGGTGTTTTTTATCTCCCTGTTTTTCTTCAGGTTCCTGACCGGATTGTTGCTGAGCAGGTAAATCCCGAAAATACCCACTACAGCCGTTCCGAACAGTTCAATCCACTGCATGTAAGTCTCTACAAAACTGACAACCAAGCCCATAAACAAACTCGTGGCGAAAGCGTACATCACATCGGAGAGCGCCGCTCCCAGTCCCGAAACGAAGCCGTACCAGCGTCCCTTGCTCAGCGTCCTGCGTACACACAGTATCCCGACAGGCCCCATGGGAGCTGATACCAGTATTCCAATAATTAAGCCTTTCTCAAATAATCCCAACATTTATAACGATGCTGCGTTTTCGACAGCAAAGATACATCCCAATTACATATAAAAAAAATGCGCGACATACGGTCGATGAAAAAAGCACCGGATTTAAAGGTTTTTTTGCTTTTACAGCATTGTTGATATACTGCGCGCGGCATGATTTTGCGATACTGTTCTGCCGGATTGTTTCACCTTTCGGGTTACCGGTGACATGTTTCGTTATTTGCTTATTATCAGCCCGCCGGATTGCTTCGTGCCTCGAAAAGACGACGGACGCCATTGTCGGCAACAGCGGCATCTCCGTCATTTGCGACTGCGAGGTACGAAGCAATCCGGCGGGATGACAGACGCGGAGAGACTGTCCGTCATCCATCAGAACAATCGGAAAAATCAAAAGAATCAAAGTTCAGACTGCCCCGTCTTTGCGAAGGCGTAGCCTGAAGCAATCCGGAGCGACTTCACAGGATTATGCCGGGTACAGTATAAAAGGTTACGAAGACGTTACGGTTTTTCGCCGGACGTCATGGTTTTCAGTCGATTTTTCCGGTGTCGCGCCGGAATATATTGTGGATGGAAAGAAAAAGGATTTTCCGTGTGCTGCGTGTTGCGTGTCTCCGTGTTTGAACTGTTCATATGTTATTTATTTCGCGTGCCATTGCGTTTTTGGAGGTCGAAAGAAACGGGCAGTTTCCGATATTTTTGTACCTTTGCGCGCAAATAGCAAGCATAAGTACGAAAACATGAACATACTGGAATTAAGCGAGCAGGAGATTGTCCGGCGTAACAGTCTGGAAGAGTTGCGCCGGATGGGCGTCAATCCCTATCCTGCCGAAGAATATGAGACCGACGGTTATTCGGAGGAAATCAAGGCGTCGTTTCGCGACGGCGGCGAACGGCGGCGCGTGGCTGTTGCCGGGCGAATCATGAGTCGCCGCATCATGGGGAAAGCTTCGTTTGTGGAATTGCAGGATTCCGAAGGACGTATACAGATATATATTACGCGCGACGACATCTGTCCCGATCCCGAAAATACGGACATGTACAACATCGTATTCAAAAAACTGCTTGATATAGGCGATTTTATAGGTATCCGGGGATTTGTGTTCCGCACGCAGACGGGCGAGATTTCGGTACATGCGGAGGAATTGAAGCTGCTGTGCAAGTCGCTCCGTCCGCTGCCCGTCGTCAAGGAGAAGGACGGCGTTATATACGACGGCTTTACCGATCCCGAACAGCGGTACCGCCAGCGCTATGTCGACCTTGCGGTAAACAGCCACGTGAAAGATATTTTCCTCAAGCGCACGAAGATATTCAATTCGATGCGGACGTTCTTCAACGAAAGCGGCTACGTCGAAGTCGATACACCCGTGCTGCAGACGATTCCCGGCGGTGCGGCGGCGCGGCCGTTCATCACTCACCACAATGCGCTCGACATCCCCCTGTATCTGCGCATTGCCGACGAACTGTACCTGAAACGTCTGATCGTGGGCGGATTCTAAGGCGTGTACGAATTTAGCCGCAATTTTCGCAACGAAGGCATGGACCGTTCGCACAATCCCGAATTTACGTGTATGGAAATATATGTTGCCTTCAAGGATTACCTGTGGATGATGGCGTTCGCCGAAAAAATGCTCGAGCGCATCTGCCTCGAGGTGCTGGGCGGCACGAAAGTGAACGTCGGCGGCAGGGAGATTGATTTCCTCCCGCCGTACAGACGGGTATCGATGCTCGACGCCATTCGCGAACATACGGGCGTGGATATTTCGGGCATGGACGAGGATGCACTGCGCGAAGTCTGCCGCCGGCTGAATGTCGAGCAGGATGAAACGATGGGCAAAGGCAAACTGATCGACGCCATCTTCGGCGGGAAATGCGAACATCACTACGTGCAGCCGACCTTTATCACCGACTATCCCGTCGAGATGAGCCCGCTCACCAAAATGCACCGCGCCAGTCCCGCACTGACGGAACGGTTCGAACTGATGGTGAACGGCAGGGAACTGGCCAATGCCTATTCGGAACTGAACGATCCGATCGACCAGCGCCGCCGCTTCGAAGACCAGTTGCGCCTGTCGGAAAAGGGCGACGGCGAAGCGATGTACATCGACGAGGATTTTCTGCGCGCACTGGAATACGGAATGCCGCCGGCCAGCGGCATGGGCGTCGGAATGGACCGCCTGACCATGCTGCTGACAGGTCAGGAAAGCATTCAGGAGGTGTTACTGTTTCCGCAGATGCGTCCCGAAAAAACGCCACGGAAAGACCCGCCCGAAAAATACCGTGCGCACGGCATCGACGAAGCCTGGACGCCGGCGCTGCACAGGGCGGGATACCCGACAGTGGAAACGCTCGCAGAGGCCAATCCCCAACTGCTGCGGCAGGCGCTTTTCGAGATTAACAAAAAATACGGCCTCGCGCTTCAACTGCCCACGGCGCAGGAAGTGGAAGGCTGGATACAGTCGGTACGAACGCAATTGTCCGAAAAGAAATGAATTTCCCGGGAAAAACAGCAATCATGGGAGGAGGAAGCTGGGCTACCGCGCTGGCCAAAATTATCATGTCCGCCCGGACAGACATAAACTGGTATATGCGCCGCCCCGACCGCATCGAAGACTTCAAGCGGATGAAACACAATCCGGCGTATCTGTCAAGCATCCTGTTCGATACCTCCCGCATCCGCTTCTATTCGGACATCAACGAAGCGGTGAACGATTCCGATACGCTGATATTTGCCACGCCGTCGCCTTTCCTCAAGCAGCACCTGAACAGACTGACGGTTCCGATAAGCGACAAATGGGTGGTTTCGGCCATCAAGGGCATCGTCCCCGACGAAAATCTGCTGATTACGGATTACTTTACGGAATACTGCGGCGTGCCGGAAGACCGTATCGCCATCATCGCCGGGCCGAGCCATGCGGAAGAAGTGGCGCTCGAACGGCTTTCGTACCTGACCATCGCCTGCAGAAACAAAGACAATGCGGAGAAATTTTCGCACATATTCGCCAACAGCTACGTCAAATGCTCGTGTTCGCAGGACGTGACGGGAATAGAATATGCCTCCGTACTGAAAAACGTGTATGCAATCGTAGCCGGTATCTGTCACGGCATGAAGTACGGCGACAATTTTCAGGCCGTCTTCCTGTCGAACGCCATCAAGGAGATGCAGCATTTCCTCGACGCCGTGCATGTGTTTGAACGCGACATCACGAACTCCGCCTACCTCGGCGACCTGCTCGTGACGGCCTATTCGCGCTACAGCCGCAACCGCACCTTCGGCTCCATGATAGGAAAAGGCTATTCGGTCAAAACCGCACAGCTCGAGATGGAAATGATCGCCGAAGGCTACTACGGCACAAAATGCATCCACGAAATCAATGCAAAATACCGGGCAGACATTCCGATTCTGGAAGCCCTCTACGGCATCCTCTACGAACGCAGGTCGCCGACAACCATCATTCATCAATTAACGGAAAACTTCAAATAAACAATATAAACAGTATGAGCATCATTAGTTTGAACATCGAAAAAGCGCTGGGCGAAGTGACAGGAGAACAGGTCTTCGCCCTCGAAACAGGCGTAGCAAAAAGTATTGAAGCGCTGCACGGCGGCAGCAGGCCCGGTTCGGATTTTCTCGGATGGCTGCACCTGCCTTCCTCCATCGCAGACGCGGATCTGAAAAAAATTGAAGACGTCGCCGCCTCGCTGCGTGCACGGTGCGACTTCGTTGTCGTCGTCGGCATCGGCGGCAGCTATCTGGGAACGAAAGCTGTCGTCGAAGCGCTGAACAGCAGTTTCGACTGGCTGCAGAGCGAACGCAGTAATCCCGTACTGCTCTACGCCGGACACAACATCGGCGAAGACTATCTGTATGAACTGCGCGAACTGCTGAAGGGGAAACGGTTCGGAATCATCAACATATCCAAGTCGGGCACGACTACCGAGCCGGCTCTGGCCTTCCGCATCCTCAAGCAGCAACTCGAAGAGGCCGTCGGCAAGGACGAAGCCCGGCATCGCATCGTGGCAGTGACCGACAAGTCGAGAGGCGCATTGCGTGCGCTGGCCCAAAAGGAGGGCTACCGGACGTTTGTGATACCCGACAACGTCGGCGGACGGTATTCCGTACTGACGCCCGCAGGACTGCTGCCCATTGCCACGGCCGGTATCAATATCCGCGAACTGGTAGCCGGAGCCGTATTGATGGAAAAGATGACCGGCGCTGAAACGCCTTTCGCCGAAAACATCTCCGCCCTCTACGCCGCCACGCGCAACGCCCTGTATGCCGCCGGGAAAAAAATCGAAATCCTGGCCAGCTTCCACCCCAGACTCCATTACATCGGCGAATGGTGGAAACAACTCTACGGCGAAAGCGAAGGCAAAGAACACAAAGGCATCTTTCCCGCTTCGGCAGACTTCACGACCGACCTGCATTCCATGGGACAGTGGATTCAGGAAGGCGAACGCACCATCTTCGAGACGGTCATATCGGTCGAGAAGACCGAATACAGCCTGACCGTTCCGTATGCCGAGGACGATTCGGACGGTCTGAACTTTCTTGCAGGCAAGCGGGTGGACGAAGTCAACAGGATGGCCGAACTCGGTACGCAGATGGCGCATGTCGACGGCGGCGTGCCAAACATCAAAATCATTCTGCCGGAGGTCAGCGCATACTGCATCGGTCAGTTGTTCTATTTCTTCGAAAAGGCTTGCGGCATCAGTGGATATGTGTTGGGCGTCAATCCGTTCGACCAGCCGGGCGTCGAGGCGTACAAGAAAAACATGTTTGCCCTGCTGAAGAAGCCCGGACACGAATAAAGAAAGCCGTGCCATCAGGGCGCGGCTGTAAAAAAAAACCGGAATCGGGATCAAGGCGCGTTACGGTTCGGTCACGGAAGTCCTCATTCTGCTTTGTCTGAACAGGATTTCGAAAAGAAAAGCGTGTGCTGTCGAAAAAAAAACGGAGGGTCTGTAAAAAACCCTCCGTTCAAATAAATAATGCTCTCTTTCAGGGTCCCTTATCAGTTATGATTTGCGCTATCGCTCCGGTCGGACTTTCTTTTGTCCGATGAGCGTGCTTTTTCTTTGCGCTTGCTGCGGCCGTCGTTTTCGGAAGTTGCCGTCTTGCTTTTGTCCGTGCGTTCGGACGAACGGGTGACAGACAAATCTTTATCCCGCCGGCTGTTTTGACTGTTTTTGACAGCGTTTTTCCCCTTTTCCCTGCCCGAATCGCGGACAATCGGTTTCCTGTCGTTGCGAGTTTTATCCGGGCGAACCGCCTGATGCCCGTCCGTCTTCGACTTGCGAGGCGCTACCCACGCCCTGGTGTTGTTTTTAGCCTTGTGATAGCGATGGTCGCTCATCAGCCGGATAGGCGCCTGCGTCCTGATACGCTTGAAATGGGCATACGTCTGCCTGTGCACCTTGTTGTGAATCCACGGATGCATCAAATCGTTCAGCACCACTTTATACAGGGAATAAAGGTCGTATCTGTAATATTTTGCAGGAAGATAATAGTCTGCAATCCATCGTCCCGCCTTCCGGTAGTAGAACAGTTCGTTGACAACGTCGTAATATACGTTGATTGCAGGAATATAGTAGAAGGCAGCATAATGGTAACCTGACGGCCCCCATGCCGGCTGACGATCAAGATTGATGTTTACGTTCACCGATACATTTTGTGCATTCGAGACATTGTACATTCCGATTGTCAGCCACAATCCTAAAGCGACAATTAAACCTCTCATAATCTTTATGTTTTTATAAATTAATACTCTATTGCCATCCCAATGTTTCCTCTTAGACTGCATATGAATTGCCAAGTTTAATCCCCGCACGCGAAATATTTTCACGGATTATTCCCCGATCGCAATAATTGTCATAAGCACAACGCTTTATCATGCAGCATAGTTGACGGCTTATTAGTCATTTTTAAATGTAAATTACGTACAATTTGCATAAAGCAAGTGAGAGATGGTGTTAATTGGAAATATAATTGCTATCTTTGCAGCCACAAAAGAATAAATACTTTGACTGATAACGGCAAAATGTCAATCAAAAAAATGAGCAGAACAAATAACATTAACTATACAAGAGGTTTATACGATGTATCTAACGAGCATGACGCGTGCGGAGTAGGAATGATTGTGCAGGTTCACGGCGAGAAATCGCATGAAATAGTAGAATCAGCCCTGAAAGTGCTCGAGAACTTGCGTCATCGCGGAGCGGAAGGCGCCGACAACAAAACGGGTGACGGCGCCGGCATTATGTTGCAGATACCGCATGAATTTATCTTGTTGCAGGGAATTCCCGTTCCCGAAAAAGGGAAATACGGTACGGGGCTGATTTTCCTTCCCAAAGACGAAAAACAGCAGTCCGAAATCCTGAGCATCATGATTGATGAAGTTGAAAAAGAAGGTCTTTCGATGATGCACATGCGAAAGGTGCCAACCAATCCGTCAATCCTCGGAAAAGAGGCGTTTGCAACAGAACCTGATATAAAACAGGTATTCATCACCGGATGCAGCGATCAGAAAAAGCTGGAACTGAAGTTATACATCATACGTCGGCGAATCGAGAAACGTGTCTCATGCAGCAGCCTGCCGGATAAAGACGATTTCTACGTAGCCTCGCTGTCGACGCGCAACATTGTATATAAAGGTATGCTGGAAACGATGCAACTGCGCCACTATTATCCGGATTTGATGAACAGCTATTTCACGTCGGGGCTGGCGCTGGTACATTCGCGCTTCAGTACGAATACTTTCCCGCGATGGAGTCTTGCCCAGCCGTTTCGCCTGCTGGCGCACAACGGCGAAATCAACACCGTCCGTGGCAACCGGAGCTGGATGGGCGCGCGCGAAAGCGTCCTGACCTTGCCCACGCTGGACAATATCGACGATATTCGCCCGATTGTACAGCAGGGCATGAGCGACAGCGCCTCGCTTGATAATGTACTGGAATTTCTGATAGCTTCGGGAATGAGCCTGCCCCATGCCATGGCGATGCTTATCCCCGAAAGTTTCAACGACAAGAATCCTATCACGGAAGACCTGAAAGCGTTCTATGAATATCATTCCATCCTGATGGAGCCGTGGGACGGCCCGGCGGCGTTGCTTTTCAGCGACGGTCGCTATGCAGGTGGAATGCTCGACCGCAACGGATTGCGTCCCGCCCGTTATTTAGTGACTGTCAATGACATCATGGTTGTGTCGTCCGAAGTAGGCGTCATTGATTTCGAGCCGGGAGAAATCAAGGCAAAAGGCAGACTGCAACCCGGTAAAATCATTCTGATAGACACGGAAACAGGTATCATATACTTTGATCACGAACTCAAAAAACAGTTGTCGGAAGACAGACCGTATCGCAAGTGGCTTACGGATAACAGAGTGGAACTGGACGAACTGCGGTCGGGACGTCATATGATGAATACGGTCGAAAGGTATGAGCAACTGCTCCGCCTGTTTGACTACAGCCGCGAAGACATCGAGCGCATCATCATTCCGATGTGTACAAGCGGCGCCGAACCCGTCGGCTCGATGGGAAACGACACGCCGCTGGCCGTGCTCTCGTCGCACCCGCAACTGCTGTACAATTATTTCCGTCAGCAGTTTGCACAAGTCACCAATCCGCCCATCGACCCTATCCGCGAGGAACTTGTGATGAGCCTGGCGGAATATATCGGTACGGTGGGCGACCAGATACTCGTCCCCAACGAATCGCACTGCAAAATGGTGCGCCTGCCGCATCCCATCCTTAGCAATACGCAGTTGGACATTCTGTGTAACATCGGCTACAAGGGATTCAAGTGCGTCAAACTGTCGATGCTCTACGAAGTAAGCAAAGGAAGCACAGGAATGGAACGCGCACTTGACCAGCTTTGCAAGCAGGCGGAACAGTCCGTCAGGGAAGGCAAAAACTATATTATCCTGAGCGACAGGAATGCGGACGAAAAATACGCATCCATACCTTCGCTGCTGGCAGTCAGCGCCGTTCACCATTACCTCATTTCCGTACAGAAACGCGTACAGACAGCTCTCATCGTGGAAACGGGCGAGATGCGCGAGGTCATGCACGCCGCACTGCTGCTGGGCTTCGGCGCCAGCGCGCTGAATCCGTACATGGCATTTGCTATTATGGATGAGTTAGTCAAAAACAATGAGATACAGCTTGATTACGGAACGGCTGAAAAAAATTACGTCAAAGCGCTCTGCAAAGGACTGTTCAAAGTGCTCAGTAAAATGGGCATAAGCACGATACGCAGCTATCGCGGCGCAAAACTGTTCGAATCCGTGGGACTTGGTTCGGAACTGGTCGACAAGTATTTCGGTAATACGGTAAGCAAAGTGGGCGGCATCCGTCTGGAAGAAATTGCCGACGACTCTCGCAGGCTTCACGAAGCGGCATTTAAGAAACCGTTGGACAATGTGCTTTCATACAAAGGCCTGCTCAGTTATCGCAAAGATGGAGAACGGCATGCATGGAATCCCGAAACGATTTCGGCTCTGCAGTTAGCCACCCGGCTGGGCAGTTACAGGAAATTCAAGGAATATTCGCGTTTAGTCAATGAAAAGGAAGAACCTGTCTTCTTGCGTGATTTCCTGACGTATAAAAGAAGATCCCCCATCCCGGTAGAGGATGTCGAGCCGGCAAGCGAAATTATGAAGCGTTTCGTGACAGGCGCAATGAGTTATGGTTCAATAAGTCAGGAAGCACACGAAACAATTGCTGCGGCGCTGAACAAAATCAGCGGGCGAAGCAATACAGGCGAAGGAGGAGAAGACCCGTCGCGATTCAAGCCACGCGAAGACGGATTGTCTCTCCGCTCGGCAATCAAGCAAGTCGCTTCGGGGCGATTTGGCGTCACGACCGAATATTTAGCGAACGCCGACGAGATACAAATCAAGATAGCGCAAGGAGCAAAACCTGGCGAAGGAGGACAGTTGCCGGGTCATAAGGTGAACGTAATTATTGCACGAACAAGACATTCCATCCCCGGCATATCTTTGATTTCGCCTCCTCCCCATCACGACATCTATTCGATTGAAGATCTGGCGCAGTTGATTTTCGACCTGAAAAATGTGAATCCCAACGCCGAAGTCAGCGTAAAACTCGTTTCCGAAAGCGGAGTAGGCACCATTGCGGCAGGCGTGGCAAAGGCAAAGGCCGACCGGATCATCATTTCGGGAGCCGACGGCGGAACTGGAGCATCGCCAATAAGTTCGATTCGTTACGCCGGCACTCCTCCCGAACTTGGCTTGTCGGAAACGCAACAGACACTGGTTATTAATGGCCTCCGCGGGCAAGTGCGCCTGCAAACGGACGGACAGTTGAAGACTGGTCGCGACATCGTCATGATGGCCATGCTGGGCGCCGAAGAATTTGGGTTTGCCACATCGGCGCTGATTGTGCTGGGATGCGTGATGATGCGCAAATGCCACATGAATACATGCCCCGTAGGCGTGGCCACGCAAGACGAAAATTTGCGTAAACGCTTCCACGGCAAGCACGAATATTTAGTGAACTTCTTCACCTTCCTCGCCGAAGAAGTGCGCGAACATCTGGCGGAAATGGGCTTTACGAAACTGGAAGACATCGTCGGCCGGACGGATTTGCTCGAACGCAAGCCGTTGACGAACGTCCGGAAACACGATCTGCTGGACTTCTCCGACCTGCTGCATTTCCCCGGCAAAGGTCAAAACCTGTCTATCCGTCAGACCACAAAACAGATACACCGTATCACGGAAATAAAAGACCGCGACATCATCCGTCAGGCGAAAGAAGCCATTGAGAATCAGCAGACCGTATCGCTCGACTATGCCATCGCCAATACCGACCGCGCCGTGGGCGCCATGCTTTCGGGCATAATAGCCCAGAAATACGGACACGCGGGATTGCCCGACAACACGCTGAATGTTAGATTTAAAGGTTCGGCAGGGCAAAGTTTCGGCGCATTCCTTGTACACGGCGTTCATTTCCGCCTCGAAGGCGAAGCGAACGATTATCTCGGCAAAGGATTGAGCGGAGGCAGCATCAGCGTGATGCCGCCGATTCGCTCCACTTTTGCAGCGACCGAAAACACCATCGCCGGCAATACATTATTATACGGCGCCACGAGCGGCGAAGTGTATATCAGCGGGCGCGTGGGCGAACGCTTCTGCGTCCGTAACAGCGGCGCCATTGCCGTGGTGGAAGGCGTGGGAGACCATTGCTGCGAATACATGACCGGCGGGCGCGTCGTCGTGCTGGGAGCGACGGGACGTAATTTTGCAGCCGGAATGAGTGGTGGCGTGGCGTATGTGTGGAATAAAAAAGGCAACTTCGACTTTTACTGCAACATGGAAATGGTGGAACTGTCGCTGATTGAAGACAATATCACACGAAAGGAATTATACGGCCTGATAACCAGACATCACCAGTATACGGGCAGCCAGTTGGCATGGAAGATGATAGGCCAGTGGGACGATTATGTGGAAGAGTTTATCAAAATCGTTCCGATTGAATACAAAAAAGTGTTGCAGGAAGAACAGATGAAAAAGCTGCAACAGAAAATTGCAGAAATGCAGCATGATTACTAAGATTGAATGAGAAGAAAATGGGAAATCCGAAAGCTTTTTTAACCGTACCCAGACAGGAAGCGGGGTACCGTCCCGTCGAAGACCGAATCAATGATTTCGGCGAAGTGGAGCAGACGCTGAACAGCTACGACCGCCGTACACAGGCTTCGCGCTGCATGGACTGCGGCGTTCCGTTCTGCCACTGGGCATGTCCGATTGGGAACAAACAGCCGGAATGGCAGGACAAACTGTATCGCGGACAGTGGCAGGAGGCTTTTTATATTCTGGAGCAGACGTGCGACTTTCCGGAATTTACAGGCCGTATCTGTCCGGCGCCCTGCGAGAAAAGCTGCGTGCTGTCACTCAGTATTCACGAACCTGTGACGATTCGCGAAAACGAAGTATCGATTGCCGAGATGGCTTTTCGCGAAGGGTTTATCCGAGATCG
>JAIRLL010000301.1 GCA_031259505.1 Tannerella sp. | reverse complement strand
CCAACTGCCGACCGGCCCCTCGTTCGTATCCAGACCGCCGGGGATGAATGTTTCCACCGGCCGGCCACGGAACATGGCTCCGTTGTAGAGGATCGTCGCATCGAAACGCGGGTCGCGGCCGGCATAGGGATTGGCCGGATCATAGCCCGAGCCTTCTTCAAAAGGTCGCTTCCCGGTCGCCTTTATTTCGTAATCGTCTACCAGATTCTGAAGCGGACAGTTGCCGCCCCATCCGCCGTAGCCGTTCGGCGAGTTGAACACATTCATCATCGTGCCGTTTGCCTTTGTAAACTGGCGCTGGAAGATCACTTCGTTGTTGTTTACGAGGAAGATTTTCCGGTAATCATTATACAGATGATGGTCGGGCAGTTGAATCACCTCCAGCGCAGCGGTGGAAGCTTTCTCCCATTTGCCGCGGTCGTTGCCCGGATTGTTGATCGGGCTGGCAGCATACAGCAATACGCGCGATTTCAGCGCCTTGCAGGCGTTGGCCGATGCTTTGCCGTAGTTTGAACCCGACTGAACAGCCGGCAGATAGCCGATGGCCTCGTCCAACTCTTTGACGATGAAATCCACACACTCGTCGTAGGAGTTGCGCTGTATCGAGTAATCCGTGTCCGTCAGCGCGTAGGTTTTGGTGATCAGCGGCACGCCGCTGAAACGCCAGATCAGGTTGGCATACACAAACGCGCGGATGAATTTCATTTCGCCCGTCAAGCGCTTTTTCACATCGTCGCTGATCGTCGCCGCATCTATTTTTTCAAAAAACGTATTGATGTTGCGCAACTGTTCGTATGCTTTCGACCAGTAGTTGAAATTGGCGAACCGGTTTGAATCGAACGTGGTAATGTTGTCCGGATTCATCTCGCCGCGCGAGACCAGCACCGAACTGCTACTGCCGTGACGCGAGTAGGTTTCGTCCGTAGTCGACGACATCATCGCTTCGTCAAAACCGTTGGGAATGGCATTGTAGCAGGCCGTCACATAGGCCGTCAGCAGGACGTCGTCGTTGAATACATCTTCTTCCGTGATGGCATCCAGCGGTTTTTTGTCCAGAAAATCACTGTCGCACGACATAACGCCGATCAGCGACATGACAATTATGATATACTTTTTCATATTCAATTACGATTAAAAAGTTATGTTTATACCGGCATTGTAGATCCGGAGTTGGGGATAATAAGATCCGTCTGCCGAAGATGTTTCGGGGTCAAGAATTTTGATCTGACTGATCGTAAACAGATTGTAACCGCTGAAATACAACCGCAGGTTTTTGATGTAAAGTTTCCTGTACAGATGCGAAGGCAGGGTATAACCGATCTCCAGATTTTTCAAGCGCAGGAATGAAGCGTTCTGTATCCAGAAATCTGAAGCATAGATGTCATTGCTATTGTTGTTGCCTCCGGCTCTGGGCATGGATCCGTTGAGGTTCGTCGGCGACCAGCGGTCTTCCAGACGTTCCACAAAACTGTTACTCGTCTGGTCTACCCTGAAATTGACGGTCTGTTCCGCGCGACCCTGTCCCTGAAGCAACAGGCTGACGTCAAAATTTCTCCAGCTTGCCGAGGCGGTCAGTCCGAATACAATTTCCGGGAAATTGGTCAGGTCGCGTCTTTCGCGGTCGAGATTCGTGATAGCGCCGTCGCCGTCGATGTCTTCATATTTCAAATCGCCCGGAATAGCGCCCGTCAGATGCGGGTAAGCGTCTATTTCCTGCGGCGTCCTGAAAATGCCGAGCGCCCTGTAATACAATCCTGCGCCCAGCGGTTTTCCTTCGGCCTTCATGTAGTCGTGTCCATCGGGCCAGGGCGTTTCGTCGATGAAAACGACCTTGTTGCGAGCGTACAGGAAGTTGCCGGCAAGGCTGTACTGTACTTCCCCGACCCGGTTGCGGTGATTCAGTTGCAATTCGAATCCCCGGTTGTTCACCTTTCCGATGTTCTCGTCCGGCAGGTCTATCAAACCCGTGTAATTGGGAATGGAAGCGTTGCGTGAGGCAAGGATGTTGGAACGGGTCGTCTTGAAAATCTCCGCTTCGAAACCCAGCAAGCCGTTCAGTACGCTGCCTTCCAGCGCGGCGTTGTACGTATCGGCTACTTCCCACGTCACGTTCTGGTTGGGGAATCCGACCTGATAAACGCCCTGAGCGTCGGTTCCGTTGAATACGTAATTCCGTCCGAACGTATATTTGAGCAGGTACTGGAATGCGTCGATGTTGTCATTTCCCTGTTTTCCCCACGAAGCCCTCAGCTTCAGATTGTTTAACCAGTCCGTACGATCTTTGAGGAAAGCCTCTTCCGACAGCCGCCAGCCGGCGGAGATGCCCGGGAAAAAGCCCCAGCGTTTGTCGGACTGGAAGATATACGAACCGTCGCGCCGGAGAGTCGCCTGCAGCATGTATTTGCCCTGATAGTCGTACACCGCGCGGCCGAAATAACTCTGACGGGCGGTTTCGGACGCCGATCCGCTGTTGTCGAAGTTCGTCTTGTCCGTACTTCCGGCAAAAAGCTGGTCGACGGACGTAGACAGAAAGTTCCGGCGGGATGTCCAGAAATTATCGCTCCCGTAACTGTTCTGCTCATATCCGACCATGACGTCTACGTTGTGCACGTCGGCAAAACTGCGTTTATAAGTCAGTTTGGCATTGACCGTCAGCGACGTTGCCGGCGTATATTCCTGCCTCAACTCCGCTGTCTGCCGGAGCGACGACTGCTGTTCCGAATACGTATCCGTCGTTTCGTCCCAGGTATAGTATACCCAGGGTATGGACCAGAGTTTCCGGTTATTGCTCGTCCGGTCGTAAGCGGCATATCCGTCGGCCGCCAGCCCTTTCAGCAACCACGACAAGTCCCAGTTGGCTGTAAACATGCCGTTGAACACGCTGTATTTGCGTCTATCATAGCCGGTCGCTTCGGTCGAAGTGATGACCGGGTTGCCCGAATCACCCCCGGCGGTAGGCAGTCCGTTCGGCCAGCGGGCACGGATATTGGGATACCCGCGGTACATGCGCCAGAAATCGTCGCCCCAGCCCGAATAGTTCCGGTCTTCCAGCCTGCCGGACAGATCGATGCCCACTTTCAGGTATTTGGCGATGGTGGCGTCCAGATTGGAGCGGATATCGTACTGCGTGTAGTGCGTAGCGCCGTTCTTGAACAGTCCGTCCTGGTCGCTGTACCCGCCGCTGACGAAGTAACTCATGTTTTCCGCTCCGCCGTTGATGGAAATGTTGTATCGCTGCTGCGGCGCGCTCTTCCTCAAGGATTCTTCCGCCCAGTTGGTATTCGGGAAACGAACCGGATCCGAGCCGTTCCTGTACTTTTCTATATCGGCTGCGGAATAGGTCGGCTGACGGCCGTCGTACACGTCTATTTCGTTGTAAAATTCGGCATACGTAGCCGCGTCGGCCATTTCCGGCAGGCGGGTAGGTTCCTGCAAGCCCCAGTTGGCGTTGAAGTCAATGGTCGGCTTTCCCGTTTTCCCGCGTTTGGTGGTGACCAGGATGACGCCGTTGGCCGAGCGCGAGCCGTAAATGGCGG
>JAIRLL010000269.1 GCA_031259505.1 Tannerella sp. | reverse complement strand
TGATTTACAAATGCAAAGTTAATAAAGTTCGGACAACTTACCAAATTTTTTCATCCTTTTCTTACGTCGAACTCAGGTTACGAACCCTACCTCGCCGACGGCCAGCGAATCATCCTTCTGTCGATCGCCTTCTCCGGAAAAGATATCGGCTGCCGGATGGAAGTCTCATCTGCAACGAAACATCGCACCGTGAAGAAGTTGCACCGTAAATCCGTCCTGAAAGACGCCGCCGCCGTTTACGGTTCGCGTTCCGCCAGCGGCGTCATCCTGATCGAGACTGAACAGACAGGAACACCGGTTATCAAAGCAACGAATCCGGACAGAGATGTTCCTTTTCAATATCCTTGAAATACCTGTATGTCCCCACTTTCAGTTCGGCGCAGGCATCTTCGTCGCACACGATGATCCCTTTCGGATGCATTTGCAGCGCCGTGATTGTCCACATTTGGCTGACGGCTCCTTCTATGGCCTGTTGCAGTGCGCGCGCTTTGCCGTGTCCGTTCACTACAATCAATACCTCTCTTGCATCCAGTACCGTAGCTACGCCGACCGTCAATGCCGTTTTCGGCACTTTGGTCACGTCGTTGTCGAAGAAGCGGGAATTGGCGATGATCGTATCCGCTGTCAGCGTTTTCGCCCGCGTGCGCGACGCCAGCGACGAACCCGGCTCGTTGAACGCGATGTGTCCGTCCGGCCCGATGCCGCCAAGGAAAAGGTCTATTCCGCCCGCCTTTGCGATGCTTGCTTCGTATGCAGCACATTCGGCTTCCACATCGGGTGCGTTCCCGTTCAGAATGTGCACCTGTTCGGGCTGTATGTCTATATGGTTGAAAAAACTGTTCCACATAAACGAATGATAACTTTCGGGATGTTCTTCCGGCAAACCGGCGTATTCGTCCATGTTGAATGTGATGACGTGTTTGAACGACACCGCGCCGGCTCTGTTCAACTCAATCAGGCGCTTGTACGTGCCCAGCGGCGACGAGCCGGTCGGCAGTCCCAGTACAAACGGTTTGTCGGCCGTCGGCATGGCGTTCCTGATTTTGGCGGCGATGTAGTTGCCCGCCCATTTCGATAACATTTCGTAGTTCTGTTCTATAATGACTCGCATATTTAATGACTGAATGATTGAATATTAAATTCTGAATTTTGCATCTTTAATTCTGCACCCCATGTCTTTGCCGAGCGTCCGGCATTTTTCGTGCGTTTCGGCGTTCATGGCGTGTTTCTGTTCTACCGGTTCGCCGACTGTTTCCCAGTTCATGGCTTCTGCAAATGCTGCCAGGCGTTTGACGGCCGTCCCTGCCCACGTGAACGAGCCGAAATAGCCGAACAGACGGTTTTTTACTTCGCATATCTCGATTTTTTTCAGCAGCGAATCAATTTCGGGGAGCAGTTGTCCGCTGTATGTCGGACTGCCTATTATCAGCCCGCTGTATTTGAATACGTCTCGCAGGATATATGATGCGTGGGTTTTGCCGACGTCGTGCATGACAATTTCGCGCACGCCGTTTTCCGACAGCGAGGCGGCAATCGTTTCGGCCATCTGTTCGGTGTGTCCGTACATGCTTCCGTATGCAATTGTCACGCCTTTTTCACCTTCGTAGCGGCTCATGCGGTCGTAGATGTCGATGACCCTGTTGCGGTGTTCGCGCCAGACAGGGCCGTGCGTGGAGCAGATGGTTTGAATATCCAGCGCCTGCAGCTTTTCCAGCGCCTTGCGGACGGGATTGCCGTATTTGCCGACGATGTTGGCGTAGTAGCGCATCATTTCGTCCCAGTACGTGTCGACGTTCATTTCCGTATCCGTCACTCCGCCGTCCAGCGTGCCGTAGGCGCCGAATGCGTCGGCCGAGAACAGCGTCCTGTCCGCCGCGTCGTAGGCCATCATCACTTCCGGCCAGTGCACCATCGGCGCCATGTAGAACGTCAGGCGATGGCGGCCGAGGTCGAGCGTATCCTTTTCTTTCACTTCACGCAGCCCGTCCGTGATGCCGTAATATCCGGCCAACATGCCGAATGTTTGCCTGTTGCCGACAATCTGCAGGCCGGGATACAGTTGTCGCAGCAGGCGGATACTGCCGGAGTGGTCGGGTTCCATGTGGTTTACAATCAGGTAATCCAGCGACCGTCCGCCCAGCGCTTCCGCCACTTTCCCGAAAAAAAGATCGGAGCAGCAAATATCGACCGTGTCGACCAGCGCCGTTTTTTCGTCCGCAATCAGGAAAGAATTGTACGAAACGCCGCGGGGCAGAGGCCAGATGTTTTCGAAAAGCGCTTTCCGGCGATCGTTGACGCCGACGTAATAAATATCGTCTGTTATTTTTTTCATTTGTCGGAACCTTTTGATTTTGGTTTTGATTTTGGAGCCTGAGTTTTCGAGTTTCGTTTCGCCCGCACGACAAAGAATATACCCGCCAGAATGAACGGAATGCTCAGACACTGCCCCATGTTGAGCCACATGCCGGCTTCGAACGGCTCCTGGTCTTCCTTGAGAAATTCGATCAGGAAGCGGGATACGAAAATGCAAATCATGAAAATGCCGAAGATGAAGCCTTCCTTCTTCCATGCTTCCTTTTTGAAGTACAGCCACATGCAGAGCGCGAAGGTGAGCAGGTAGCAGGCTGCTTCATAGATTTGCGTCGGGTGGCTGGGCGCCGAGAAGACGGGTTCCGCTCCCTGTCGCCATGCGTGCAGATTCTTGATGAACCGGAATCCCCACGGCAAACCGGTCGGATGACCGTACACTTCGTGGTTCATAAGGTTGCCGAGGCGTATCATCGCCGCTACCAGTCCCGTAGGCGTGACAAGTTTGTCGAACGCCCACAGCATGCTCCTGTGCGATACGAAACGTGAAAAGAAATAAATGGCGACAATGATGCCCAGCACGCCGCCGTGGCTGGCCAGTCCGCCTTCCCACATTTTCAGTATCTCGACCGGATGGGAAAGATAATGTGACGGGTCATAAAACAGGCAATGCCCCAGCCGCGCACCGATGGCCGTTCCGAACAACGTATAGTACAGCAGCGGATCCAGCCATGCAGGATTCAGCTTTTCATTTTTCCACATCCGCTGTACGATTTTGTATCCGATTGCAAAACCGGCAATAAACGCCAGTGCATACCAGCGTATTTCTTTCGAGCCTACCGTGAAAATGGCAGGGTCTGCTGTCCAGGTAATATCAAGTAAGTTCATAAGTATAAAATATATATATTATTGAATTTAATGTACACAGGCAAAGGCGGCTATTTGTCCGCATCCCGACCCGGGTCTGATTTACAACGTGCAAATATAGTGATTCCCTGTAATTGACGGTACATGATTGAGCAAAAAAAATCCCGGCAGGGAGAATCTGCCAGGACTTTTTCTGCATGTAAGGAAAACCGGTTCTATTTGTTTTCCTTTTTGGCGGCGCAGCATTCCTTCTTTTCGGCGTCTTTTTTCTCGCTGCAGCAGGACGATGCCGCTTTTTCCGCACTGCTGTTGCCGCATGATGCGGATGTCGCTTTTCCATCTTTCTTGCAGCAGCTTTTTGCTTCCGCCTGTTTTGCGCAGGATTTTGCTTCCGCTGCGTCCTTTGTACAACATGTCTGTTCCGTCTTGCGGGCGTCTTTTTTCGGCTTCGAATCATCCGCACCGGCGGCAAACCCCAGTCCTGTACCTGTCACGGCAATGATTGCCGCACTCAATAAAATCTTTTTCATTCTGTCTCTATATTTAAAATTAATGATAAACAAATATGCCTGCAAAGAAAATGTTTTTTCTGTATAATTCGACGATGCTGCCGCGATAATTATGCATAATTAACGTCCGGAGCGCTGATTTTGCTCTTTCGGGGGTCGGCGTCGAACGCAATAAACTGCTACCTTTGCATCTTCAATGAAAAGAAGCGGTTATGACGGATAATGAAATCATCAGATCGGACTTTCCGATTTTGCAGAAAAAGATATACGGCAAACCTTTGATATATCTCGACAACGCGGCTACGACGCAGAAACCCCGGTGCGTGGTGGAGAAACTGTGCGAAGGTTACTGTAATTCCAATGCCAATATACACAGGGGCGTACACTATCTGAGCCGTCAGGCTACGGAGGCGCACGAGGAGGCGCGCCGTGTGGTGCAGCGCTTTCTGAACGCGGGTTCTCCGGCGGAGATCATCTTCACGCGCGGCACGACGGAGGCGATCAACATGCTGGCTTCGAGCTACGGCAGGGCGTGCATGAAACCGGGCGACGAGGTCATCGTTTCGGCGATGGAGCATCATTCGAATATCGTCCCGTGGCAGTTGCAGGGCTTTGTGCTGAAGGTAATTCCTCTGACCGGACGTGGCGAACTGGACATGGATGCGCTGCCCGGCCTGTTTTCATGCCGGACGCGGATGGTGGCGGTTACGCACGTGTCCAACGTGCTGGGGACGGTGAATCCGGTGGCTGAAATTGTGCGGACAGCCCACCGTCGCGGCGTGCCCGTGCTTGTGGACGGCGCCCAGGCCGTGGCGCACCGGCCGGTGGATGTGCAGGATCTGGATGCTGATTTTTATGCGTTTTCGGGACACAAAGTCTATGCCCCGACGGGCATCGGCGTGCTGTACGGAAAAGAAAAATGGCTGGATGCCATCCCGCCGTATCAGGGCGGAGGCGAGATGATCGAAAGCGTATCGTTCGAAAAAACAACCTACAACGTATTGCCGTACAAGTTCGAAGCGGGCACGCCCGATTTTATCGGAAGTACGGCGCTCGCCGCTGCGCTGCAGTATCTGGAAGCTGTCGGGTGGAGCGAAATTGCATCGCACGAAGAGCGGCTGCTGGCGTATGCCACGGAGCGGCTGGAGGCGGCAGGCGGCATTCGCCTGTTCGGCAGGGCAAGAGAGAAAAGCGGCGTGATCTCATTCCTCTTAGACGGGGCGCATCATTATGATACGGGCATGATTCTTGACCGTCTGGGCATTGCCGTCCGTACGGGACATCACTGCGCCGAGCCGCTGATGAAGGCGCTGGGAGTGGACGGAACGGTACGCGCCTCGTTTGCCCTGTACAATACGGCGGACGAGATTGACGCGCTGGCAGCGG
>JAIRLL010000263.1 GCA_031259505.1 Tannerella sp. | reverse complement strand
CCCAGAATTTCGGGCAGCATCTCGATTACGGTTACTTCCGTTCCGAGACTGTTGTAGAAGCTGGCAAATTCCATCCCGATGACGCCGCCGCCAATGACGACCAGCGATTTCGGCTGTTCTTTCAAGTCCAGAATCTCGCGGTTGGTGAGGATGATGTCGCCGGCCTCGCGGATACCCGGAATGGGCGGCACGAATGCTTCCGAGCCGGTGCAGAGCAGCAGGTTGCGTGCGTGGAACGTCTCGCCGTTGCACGCGATTTCGACGCCGCCGGCAGAGCGACCCCTGATTTGCGCCTCACCCCTGACAACCTGTACGCCGTGGGCTTTCATCTTCGCCCCCACGCCGGCTACCAGCTTCTTGACCACCCTGTTTTTGCGGGCGACAATCCGGCCGAAGTCGAACGTCACGCCGGATGCGCTGACGCCGTATTTTTCGCCATGCACGGCGTAATCATACATTTTTGCACTGTACAGCAGCGTTTTGGTCGGGATACACCCTTCGTTCAGACATACGCCGCCCAATTCGCGTTTTTCAAACAGAACGACGTTCAAGCCTCTGGCTCCGGCGCGTTCTGCGGCTACGTAGCCGGCCGGGCCGCCTCCGATAATTGCTAAATCTTTCATATTGATATTTTTTTAATCCTGTTATTTTTATTCTTCCATGTCGTAATCCAAAACAGGGTCATCCTGTATCTCCGTGTTTTCGCCAAGCAAGGCTTTGCTCTCTTCTTCGGGCAGTTCGTGAACGGATCTCAGTTTGCTCATCATGACGTTTGTCCTTGTTCCGACGGCGTCGTCAATATTTTTTATGCCTCCTTCCAGATTCTTTTTGACATTGAGCAGCACTTTGTTGAATTTTCCAAACTCCGTTTTGACCGCACCGAGAATTTTCCAGACTTCGCTCGAGCGTTTTTCTATTGCCAGCGTTCTGAATCCCATCTGCAAACTGTTTAACAGGGCTACCAGATTGGTTGGCCCGACAATGATAATCCTGAAATCCTGCTGCAGTGTTTCAACAAAACCCGGGCGGCGCAATATTTCCGCATACAGTCCCTCGGTTGGCACAAACAGAATGGCAAAATCTGTTGTTCGCGGCGGTTTGATATATTTTTCGCAAATATCTTTCGCGCATTTTTTTACCGAGTTTTCAAACTGCCTTCCGATTATTTCAATCATCTCGATATTGTTATCATAGGCGTCCATCAGTCGCTGATAATCTTCTATCGGGAATTTGGAATCCACCGGAAGCAGAACCGGTTCTCCTTCGCCGTTTTTTCCGGGCAGTTTAATGGCATACTCAACCACTTTCCGGTCCTGGTCGGGATGGTCGTTTTTGATAAACTGTTCGGGCGAGAGGAACTGTTCCAGGATGGCGCCGAGTTGCACTTCGCCGAAAGTGCCTCGTGTCTTCACGTTTGTGAGCACTTTTTTCAGATCGCCGACGCCCGTTGCCAGCGACTGCATTTCTCCAAGTCCCTTATGAACCGCTTCGAGCCGGTCGTTTATCAGTTTGAACGATTCGTTGAAACGTTTCTCCACGCTTTCCTGCAGTTTTTCGTCTACGGTTCTCCGCATTTCTTCAAGTTTTTTATTGTTGTCTTCCTGAAGACCGGCCAGTTTCCCTTCGACCATTTCTCTTATTTCTTTCAGTTTTAATTCCGTGTCTCTTTTGATGTGCTCCTGTCTGGTTGCCAGGTCGTCAAATTTCTGCTTTTGCAGTTCGTTGAAATCCTTTACGTTTTGCGTGAATTTATCTTCAAAGGATTTCAGGGAGTTGGTCTGTTCCGTCCGGTTGTCCTTTGCCGATTTTTCAAGCTGTTCCTGCAGCGCTGCTGTTTTGTCATCCAGCGTTTTTGTCAGTTCCGAGAGCCTGCCGGCGTATGATTCAAACTGATTTTTCTGGGCATTGGAAAGGTCTGTCACCGCCTTTGTAAGTGTTTCGCTTAGCATTTTAAACGAATGGCTCAGTTCTTCCCGGTTTTCCTTGAACGCCTTTTGATTTTCTTCCCGGTTTCTCCCAAACTCGTCGCGTATCAGATGATCGATTTTGGATATGCTGGAGTAGAGGTCATGGAGTCCGGTTAAGACATCGTCGTGGCTGATACGGATTTTTTTCGTCAGCGTAACAATGATATTGACGATTGCCAGTATGATCAGCGCTGCAAGTAATAGGGTTGTTGCCATGTGTATCCTGTTTCAAATTTCCGGGCGGTACGCTGTTCACAAGGCAATCTCCAGGCCTTCAATTTCCGTTGCGATTTGTTTGAGGAAACGGGTGGCTTCGCCGCCGTCGAGGGCGCGATGGTCGTATGTCAGGCTCAAACCGATGTGCGGCACAAATCCATACACGCCGCCGCCCAAGTCCTTCGGCCGCGGCACGATGGTATTCACACCGAGAATGGCGACCTGCGGCAGGTTGATGACCGGCGTAAACATCTCGACGCCATAGTTTCCAAGGTTCGACACGGTGAACGAGGCGGCTTCCGGCGAAAGCAGGTCAGGGTCGATCGCGCCTTTCTTGCAGGCGCCGGCGACTTCCTTCAACTGCCTGGCCAGTCCCTGAACGGACAGGTCGTCGGCGTTCCTGACTGCCGGCACCATCAGGCCGCGTTCGGTGTCGACGGCCAGTCCGAGGTGTATTTTCGAGAAATAGCGGATGCTGTCGCCGAGGAAGTGGGCGTTCACCTGCGGGAATTTCTGCAGTGCGCGGACGACGGCCAGACAGACCATGTCGTTGAGCGTAATATCTGTCGGATAACCGTTTTCGACGGCCTTTTTCACCTGCTTGCGCAACGTCATGATGCGGCGTGCGTCGGCGCCGAGATGGTGCGTCAGCTGTGCGGAGTTCTGCAGCGAGGCGTGCATGGCGCGGGCAATCAGTTTACGCATGTTGGACAGCGGTTTGACCTCGCTGTCGGCGGCGTACACGGGATTCTTCGCGCCCACATCGGCGCCTTTGACTTTGCCGGCCGGACCGCTACCCGTTTCGGGCAGAGTTGCGCCGGTGTCGCGGAGGATGGCTTTGGCCAGCGGAGTCGTTTTCGGCGCAGCCTCGACGGCAGCTTGCACATCGCGTTCGATGACCCGTCCCCCAGGCCCGGTACCCGCGAGCGTTTCTGCCTGAATCGCATTTTTCTCCGCCAGCTTGCGGGCGCGCGGCGAGACGGGCGAATGATCTCCGGACGGCCTTTCCGACTGCTTTGCCGGTACGGGCGCCGATGTTGCTGCGGGCGATGTCTCCTCTGGCGTCTTCACCTGTGCAGCCGGCGTTGCGGGCGTCTTTGCCTCGCCGTCCGGTCGAAATTCTTCGGTCGCTTCTCCGGGATTGCCGATGACCATTACATTAGTTAATACGGGTATCTCGTCTCCTTCGCCGAAAAAAACGTCCAGCACCGTTCCGGCTGCTTTTGCTTCTTCTTCGAACGACGCCTTGTCGGTTTCGTAGGCGAACAGAATATCTCCCACCGCTACGGTGTCGCCCTTTTTCTTCTTCAATTCCGTCAGGATACAACTCTCTACAGACTGTCCCTGCTTCGGCATAATTACTGCTATTGCCATGATTTTCTTGCTGTTTTGTTTGCTTTACTGTTTCTCTGATTAAAAACAGTTGCAAAATTACTTCAAATCAATTATATATACAAGTTATTTCCCGTTTTTTATTAACTGCTTGAAAAGAAGTAAGATTGTCACGTCGCTTCGCTCCTCGCAATGACGCTTTTCGTAAACAACACATTTTTAACCGCAAAGAGCACAAAGGACACAAAGGTTTCACAAAGTTTCAAGCGTCTTTCCGAACTGCGAGGCGCGAAGCTGGAAGTAATCCGGGTTCGCGTCCGGTACTGGATTGCCACGTCGCTACGCTTCTCGCAATGACGGAGATACCGTCGCTGTCGGCAATGGCGTCCCCGTCATTGCGACTGCGAGGAACGAAGCAGGAAGCAATCCAGAATGATGCACGGCGCCGGATTGCCGCGTCGCCATGCAGCCAGTGACGGGACCATCCCGCATACAGTATAAAAAAGAGACACGGAGCACGCGAAGGTTTCCCCTTCGTGTCCCCCGTGTCCCCCGTGTCTCTGTGTTGAAACAGGTCAGAAGCTCCCGATAAACACCTTGCTCCGCTGTCCCCCGTCGGCCTGCGGCGTGATGATGACGCCGCCGTCGCTGTCGCCCGCGCGACCGGTCGTGACCGACGGCACGAGGCCGGCGACGGCGTCCGACGGCAGGACTATTTCGCGCTGCAGCACGGGCATGCCCGGCTCGACGATGGTGAACACGCCCAGCACGAAGCCGGTCACGCCGGTGTAGTTTGCGCCCGGGGCGATGTCTACCGTGACGGTGTATGTGCCCGGCTCGGTGGGCAGGCGGGCGAAGCCGTCGTATTTCACCGTCACCGCGCCGACGCCCTTGTG
>JAIRLL010000159.1 GCA_031259505.1 Tannerella sp. | reverse complement strand
GTTACGATTTAAACCGCATCGCGCAAAACTTTGTAGATTGGCGCAACAATGCATGGTGGACGCCGTATGGCAGGGTTTTCGATATCGGCATAGCAACCGACAATGCCATTGCACTGCTCAACAACGGCGCTACACCCGAATTTTCAGGCGGAACAAGTGAATACGACAATGGCAACGGCTCGCTGATGCGGATTATGCCCTTGCTGTTCTACCTGCTCGACAAGCCCGTCGATGAACGCTTTGAAGTCACGCGGCAAGTTTCGGCAATCACGCATGCGCATATCCGCAGCGTAATCGCCTGTTTCTATTATCTTGAGTTTGCACGGCAAACAATAGATGAAAAAGATAAATTTGCGGTCTATAAAAACCTGCAGAATGAGGTTTTGAACAGTCTGACTAGTAAAAATATCCGTCCCGAAGAAATTTCGGTTTTCGACAGACTGCTGAGGCGCGACATTTCGCAACTTCCCGAAAACGAAATAAGAAGCAGCGGTTACGTGGTTGACACGCTCGAAGCCGCCGTATGGAGTTTTATGACGAGTAACAGTTACGAAGAATGTGTGCTGAAAGCAGTTAATCTAGGCGACGATACCGATACTGTGGCAGCCGTTGTAGGAGGACTTGCCGGACTGTACTACGGATTTGAGAATATCCCCGAACGGTGGATAAATCAACTTGCACGACGCAGTGACATTGAAGGTCTGGCGGAAAGACTTGCGGTAAAAACAGACAGACAGTAAATTATCAACATGGATGCCCTACGGGCAAAATTCGACAGTGGAAAATTCTTTTTTTTCCGATTTAAAATTTAAAGAATGTTGAATAAAAAGGAATTTTGTTGTACACCTCTGATTTGCAGTTTCAAAAAAAGGTATTACTTTTACAAAAATTAGAAAAGAGTGAATTTGTTATTTTATTATTGATTTTAAGTTTGTTAATAGATATTTATATGAAAAAGGTATTGTTATATTTTATTGTTTCGGTGATTTTGATACCGCAGACAAAGGCTGATGAAGGGATGTGGCTGTTGCCGCTTATCGAAAAATTGAATATTAAAGACATGAAAAAGGCGGGATTCAAACTGTCCGCCAAAGATATTTATAATATCAACTCCTCAAGCATAAAGGATGCTGTTGTGATATTTGGCGGCGGATGTACCGGAGAAATTATATCCGATCAGGGATTGCTGCTGACCAATCATCATTGTGGATATGGCGCTATCCAGCAGCACAGTAGCGTTGAACACGATTATTTGAAAGACGGTTTCTGGGCAAAAAACAAATCTGAAGAAAAACCTGTTTCCGGATTGTCGATTCAATTTTTAGAACGTATCGAAGATGTAACAGATCAAATCGTTCCTGCGTTGAAAGATGTTTTTTCGGAAGAAAAACGTGCCGAAATTATCTCGAGACTGTCGGACAGTATTGCGAAAATCGCCAAAAATGATGAGAAATACATCAATTCGTATGTATCGTCGATGTTTGGCGGAAACGATTTCTATCTTGTTGTTTACAAGATTTATCCGGATGTCCGGATGGTTGGAGCGCCTCCTTCGTCGATAGGAAAGTTTGGAGCAGACACCGACAACTGGATGTGGCCCCGTCACACCGGCGACTTTTCGATTTTCCGTGTATACGCCGATGCAAGCGGAAATCCGGCAGCATATTCCGAAAATAACGTGCCTCTGCGACCGAAACATCATTTGCCAATATCTTTGAAAGGCTTTAAGGAAGGTGATTTTGCGATGGTTATGGGATATCCCGGAAGTACGCAACGTTATATGACTTCGTGGGAAGTGGACGAAAGAATTTCGATATCTAATACCAATATGATAAAAATCAGAGGTATTCGTCAGGAATTGATGATGGAAGACATGCTCGCCGATCCGAAAGTGAAAATACAGTATGCAACAAAATACAGCAATTCAAGCAATTATTGGAAAAATTCAATAGGGATGAATAAGGCGCTGAAAAAATTGAACGTCATCGAGCAAAAGCGTACAGAGGAAACTCAATTTACGAATTGGATAAACGCCGACCAGCGCAGAAAAGAACTGTACGGCAATGCTTTGTCGATGATAGAATCGGCTGTAAAAGAACGTGCGAAAAACCTGTACGCAAGACAGTATCTTTCGGAATCGATTTTGCGCGGATGCGAAACAGTGTCGCTTGCCGGTAGTTTCATCAGTCTTTATCATACGTTAAAAAGTCCTGAAAAACAGAATATTCAGGAAAAGATTGCTTCCTGTAAGAGCAATGTTGAAAACTTTTTCAAAAACTATAATCAGCCGACGGACAAAAAAATATCGGCAGTGATGCTGAAACTTTACTGCGATAATGTTCCGCAGGAAGACCGTCCGGCGATTTTCGACGAGATATATAATGAATATGCCGGCGACTTTGAAAAATATATCGACAGTCTGTTTTCCAATACATTGTTGTTGAATAAGGAAAAATTTGAAGCGTTTTTGGCAAATCCTACAGCCGAAGCGCTTGAAAACGATATTGCAATTAAATTAGCACGTTCGGTTTCGCAGAAAATGGAAGAATTTCAAAAGAAAAACGAAAGTTTTTCGTTAAAATACAGAGAAGGACATCGCAAATATGTAGCCGGATTACGTGAAATGTACGAAGGCGTGCGTCCTGTGTATCCGGATGCAAATTTCACTATGCGACTGACTTACGGTAAAATATCGGGTTATGAGCCGTACGACGCAGGATATTTCGACTATGTAACGACAGCCAAAGGTATTTTGGAAAAAGAAGACCCCGACAACTGGGAATTTGTTGTGCCGGCAAAACTCAAACAACTTATCGAAACAAAAAATTTCGGTCCATACGCAACGAAAGACGGGCGTTTGCCGGTTAACTTTATTTTCGGAGGCGACATCACCGGCGGAAATTCCGGAAGTCCGGTGTTGAACGCAAAAGGCGAACTGATTGGCACGGCTTTCGACGGCAACTGGGAAGCCATGAGTGGAGATATTGCATACGAAACAAATTTGCAACGGTGTATAAATCTTGACATAAGATACGCTCTGTTTGTTATCGACAAGTATGCCGACGCAAAATATCTGATAAACGAAATGACAATAGTTAAATAAGATAATTAGACGATGAAATTTCTTCCATTATACGATTTACAAAAGGAAATCAACCGTTTATTTATTGCAGGCAGCAAGTTTGCGAAAAACGATCCGCGTTTGCAGAAACAGGCGGCAATTTTCGCTAAACTGGGTGAAAAGTCGCCTGTATTCAAGAAAGTCGCCGAAGGAATCGAAAATCTTGTCAATGCGGAATCCCTTGATTCTTCGACCAAATTGCTTGAAATAAGTACGCTATTGTACTCAATATTATATACACAGGGCGAAACCGTCGATACCGAACAGAAAGAAACGGAATTAGAGCCCGTCCTGTCGTTAAAGGACGTTAACACCAACAAATCATATCTGGCGCTCAAGCCTTTAATCGAAATTTTGACTTTACAGAAGGTTGGACGCATGCTTGATATGGAAAAGATTTTCGAAAACGGACAGTTCAACGATTTCAGGATTTATCATCTGTTTGACACCGCTCTGGCTGACAATTACACCGGATTTGCCGAGTATATCGAAACAACTGTTATTCCGGCAATTGGCAAACCGATGATTCCTTTTGTAATAAACAGATTCAGTTTTGAAGGAAAACCGGAAGATGTACGCAGATTCAGGATATTGCACAAGTTGGGATTTCAAGGAATATTTGAAATGGCTGACAAGGTTTTGACCGGCGAATCGTCTGTCGCTTTGCAGGTTGAAGCGGTGAAAGTGCTGGGCGTAAAAGTAGCGACATCAGAAAACGAAGAATTGTTAATCAAATTTACCGGCGACAAACTCAAAGCCATAAGATTAGCCGCTTACGAGGCTCTGGCAAATCTGAATACGGAAACGGCGCAACGTATTTTAGTGGAATTGTTTATTTCGGGAAAAAGAAAACAGGATATTCAGGAACTTGGCAAAGTGTTGAAAATTAATCTGTCGGATAAGTTTATTCCCGAATTGCTGGAAAAAGCAAAAGCCGATTACGGAAAATGTCTTGAGTATAATAAATCGTCGGACTGGAAAAGCATAATCGACGCTTTCGACAGTTTGAAGACAGGAATAATGCCGCTGTTATGTAATGTAAACAAAGATGTTATAGCATTTTTCAAAGACATGTTGACCGATAAAAAATACATGATGCTGACACAGATAGCCGAGTCAAGAGCAAATAACTCCTATCCGCACAGACAGATTAAAGAATATGTCGCCACAAGTCTGGAAAACACGAAAGAAGGATTTGAATGTCTGATATTTCTGATGACAAATGCTTACTGCAACGAGTTTTTATATTCCGCTTTCAGAGCGTCCGTAAAAAATAAAACGGATAAGAAAACGATATACGAATATTTTGCCAAACATTTTTCCAAACTGCTTGATTATTATCAAACTTCAACCGCCAACGACGATATTGTTGCCGAAGTATTTCTCGACGAAAACGGAAATACCAATACGGATTATATCGACGAACGGTGGAAAAAACTTTTTGCCGGTAAATTTTCGAAACAGAAAAATATTCCGTTCAAACTCGCCAAAGTGTATATCGGTTTGCTCGATGAAAAAAGTAAAGAATTGCAGTCGTTTTTATCTACCGTAGTGAGTTCATACACTACAATAAACGATTCTTTCGACAGATTAGCCGAACTTTTAATCGATTCCGGACATCCCGAAGCGTTCGAGATAATATTCAAAGCCGTAAGCGCCATGATAACAAAAAGACAATATATTCCCTGTGATGAACTTTTAACTAAATTTCCAAAAGAATACGCTGCAAAATTCCAGAAAATCGGCGACAAAATCAAAGGAAATAATCCGAATGGCGCAAACAGGCACGAATATATTGCAAGCATTATCGACAGGTAATATCGGTAGAAGGCGCGAAGGGTAGAAGGGTAGAAGGCGCGAAGGGAGGCTGACGCACGCCGTTTTTTCGCTTGTTAATCACATCTTGCGTCAGCCTCCTTTCGTGCCTTCGCGCCTTCGCGCCTTCGCGCCTTCGTAATTTTTTTTATGCAGTGTTTACAGAAAACATAATCACACTCCGAGTTCTTCTTCGTTGCGAAGGTTTTCGATTATAAATCCCTGTCGATATGGCGTATTTGTTCCCATATAGAATGTTAACAGGTCGTGAATCATATCGTTTTTACCTAATTTGACGGGGTCGAGACGTATGTTTTCACCGATAAAACCGGCAAATTCGTCAGCAGATATTTCTCCAAGACCTTTGAAACGGGTTATTTCCACTGAACCGAGTTTCTTGATGGCTTGCATTTTTTCTTCTTCGCTGTAACAGTAGATTGTTTTCTTTTTGTTACGAACTCTGAACAGCGGTGTTTGAAGGATATACAGATGATCCTGACGTATCAGGTCGGGGAAAAAGTTGAGAAAAAACGTGATAATCAACAAACGGATGTGCATTCCGTCCACATCGGCATCGGTAGCGATGACGACTTTGTTATATCGCAGATTGTCGAGGTCTTCTTCAATATTCAACGCCGCCTGCAAAAGGTTAAATTCTTCATTTTTATACACAATGCTTTTCGAGATCCCATAAGTATTTTTGGGTTTGCCTCTCAAACTGAAAACAGCCTGTGTATTGACGTCTCTCGATTTGGTTATCGAACCGCTCGCCGAATTACCCTCAGTGATAAAAAGCGTTGATTTTTCGGAATTGACATCTTTACTGTTATAGTGTATTCTGCAATCGCGGAGTTTTTTATTGTGCAGACTTGCTTTCTTTGCTCTTTCGCGTGCGAGTTTTTTTACTCCTGCAATTGCTTTGCGGTCTTTTTCGGCATCGACAATTTTGTGCAGAAGAATGTCCGCCATTGCGGAGTGTTTATGTAGATAATTATCCAGCGTCTGTTTCAGGAAGTCAATGATACAGTTCTTTATTGTGGGTAATCCTGCGCCCATATCTTTCGAGCCGAGTTTGGTTTTCGTCTGCGATTCGAACACCGGCTCCTGAACTTTGATACTGATTGCAGCAACCATGGATGTACGTACATCGTCGGGGTCAAAATCTTTCTTGTAAAACTCCTTAATTGTCTTAACCAATCCCTCTTTAAACGCCGACAGATGAGTGCCTCCCTGAGGAGTATGCTGCCCGTTCACAAACGAATAGAAACTTTCGCCATAGCCGGATGTGTGTGTCAGCGCAATTTCGATGTATTGCGATTTCAGATGTACAGGCTCGTAAAGCGCTTCTTCGTTCAGATTGTTGTTGAGCAAATCGAGCAGCCCGTTTTGCGAACAGTATGAAGCCTCGTTGAAAGTCAGTTTCAGTCCGGCATTGAGAAACGAATAGTTTTTCAACATCGCTTCGATGTAGTCGTTATTGTATTCAAAAACGCCAAACAGTGTTTCGTCCGGCGAAAATATTACGAGGGTTCCGTTTTCCTCGCTTGTACTGCCCTGTTCTTCGTCCAGCAAAATTCCCCGACAGTAACGCGCTTTTGCATACTGCCCGTCACGAAACGAGGTTATTTCAAACAGCGACGATAACGCATTTACAGCCTTTATCCCCACGCCGTTAAGTCCTACCGAATTGACGAAAGCGCCCGAAGTGTATTTCGCTCCGGTGTTCATTTTCGACGACACATCAACGACTTTACCCAACGGAATGCCACGCCCGAAATCTCGAACTCTTACTTCCTTATCTTCCGAAATCGTGATGACTATGCTTTTCCCATATCCCATAACATATTCGTCGATGGAATTATCAATAACTTCTTTAAGTAACACATATATACCGTCATCGTGTGCTGTTCCGTCGCCAAGTTTCCCGACATACATACCCGGTCTTAAACGAATATGCTCCCGCCAATCTAAATGAATAATATCATCCTCAATATATTCATATTCTACTGTATTCATAAAATCAATCATACCAAAAAACGCGCAAAGATAACGATAATGACGTTTCTCCGAAAAAAAAGTTATTAACATCTCCCCCGCAAAGAATCAAAATTTCCAGAATCTTTCGGACATCATACATCGGAGATTCATCGTTAAAATGACTCGCCAAACCCGTTATTCGTGTTAATATTACAATGAGTATAAGGCGTTTTGGCTAACTAAATGATATGTCCCTGCAGGACTTACAGGCGTCTTTCCGCTTTTGGTTGCGGTGCAAACGGGAATTTACTATGACGATTTTTTACGTTGCCTTCAACTTTGCTTGAAACTGTTACATCTTATTTATTTCGCTTCACTAAAACTGAAAATAGATGAACGGCACGATTCCCGCGCTCCTGAACTGTACGGCCACGAAAACGGCAATCACAAGATAGAGCGCCTGCAGCAGCAGCGGCGAGCGCGTGACGAGCCGGCGCACCGCGCCATCCGTCCGCGCGGGCAGAAAATGAATCACGTAGCCCAGCGCCAGCAGCAGCGTCACGACGGGATAGCCTTCGACAAACGGACGCAGCGCTTCGGGATGAAACGCCGTGAAAATCCGCTTCAGCACCTCGCATCCTGCACTGACCGAGTCGGCGCGGAAAAATATCCATCCGAAGCACACCAGGTGAAACGTCAAAATGATGCCCGCCACGCGGCGCAGCGGCGTCATTTCCTTCCCCGTTTTCCTGAAACTGCCGAAATGCGCCATCACCCACTTGTGCGCTGCCAGCGCGATGCCGTGAAAAGCGCCCCACGCCATGAAACGCCACGACGCGCCATGCCACAGACCTCCAAGCAGCATCGTCAGAAACAGATTGACATATGTGCGAAACAAACCCTTGCGGTTTCCGCCCAGCGAAACGTACAGATAGTCTTTCAGCCACGTGGAAAGCGAAATGTGCCAGCGTCGCCAGAATTCAGTCACCGTGGCCGAACGGTATGGCGAATCAAAGTTTATGCGGAAACGAATCCCCAGCCACAGCGCTATCCCGATGGCCATGTCCGAATAGCCCGAAAAGTCGCAGTATATCTGCAGCGCGTATCCGTATACGCCAAGCAGGTTCTCGACGCCGGTATACAGGGCAGGCGCGTCGAAAATGCGGTCGACGAAATTGACGCTGATATAATCCGATATGACGCATTTTTTCAGCATTCCGCAGATGACCAGATACAGTCCTTCGCCCATCTGTTCGCGCGAAAGCGCCGGCTTCCCGTACATCTGCGGGATGAAATCGCAGGCGCGCACAATCGGCCCGGCTACCAGGCCGGGAAAGAACGAGATGTAGAAGAGATAGTCGACCCACCGCTTCAGCGGCGCAACGCGACCGCGATAGATATCAATAATGTAGCTCATCGACTGGAACGTGAAAAACGATATGCCCACGGGCAGGAAGACGTCGAACGGCTCGCAGACCGTCTGTTCCCATGCGGCGACGTGAAACAGTTTGCCGGCCGACTGCAGCAGCGTCAGAAACATGTTGTACATAAGGCTGGCATACTTGAACGCCGACAGCATGCCGAGATTGACGCACATGCTGAGCGCCACCAGCCACCGCCGCCGTGCGCCGGAGCCGGCGCATGACGCGATGCAGCGGCCGACAAGGTAGTCGGACGTCGCCGTAAATATCAGCAGCATGAACCACAGGCCGCCTGTCTTATAATAGAAATAGAGCGAAAACAGCGTCACGTAGATGATGCGCGCCCGCATGTTGCTGCGCAGCGTCGTGAATACGGCGTAGAAGGCGATGAAGAGGAAGAAAAACTGTCCGGTGGTGAACAGCATCGGCGAATCGGGCTGATAGAGGAACAGGTCTGCGCACCGTTCCGGATCAAACTCCGCCCCGATGCTGTTCAGGAAATCGCCCGCGCTGTGCAGCAGATGCTCAATCGCCTCCATCCGTTTCGCCGTTTTGTTGATTCAGTTTCAGCCTGATCAGCGCCCTGTAGAGCAGTTTTCCCTGTTCGCAGTATCCGTCGACGCTGTAGTGCACGCGGTCGCGTCCGAGCAGGTTCGCCTTTTCCCAGTGTCTGCACGAATTGACGCCGCCCGTTGCGCCGTAGAGGTCGAAGCAGGCGATACCGTTGCTGCCGGCATAGTCGCGGATTGCTGCTGCGACTTTCGGGATGTTGCGATTCTGCTCGTGCTGTTGCCGGCGCACGCGGCGGAACGATTCGGCCGGCGTCGTGATGAGAATCGCCGTGCCGGGCATGCAGTCTTTCACCGTTCGGACGAAACGGTCCATCTGCTCGACAAACCGTTCGGCGCTGAATCTCGACTCCGGCACGGAAGCTTCGTTCGTTCCCAGCGTGACGATGATCAGCGAGGGTTTGAGCAGCGCCAGGCGGCGGACATATTCCGGGCGGGAATAGTTGACAAACATGGCGCCGTTTTGCCCGACGGCGTGATAGAGTATGCCCGGACGTCCGTTGGTCAGCGAAAAGCCGTAGTAGCAGTTGGCTGATTTGCGTGCAGTCCGGTCTGCCGGATCTTCGCGCGGGGCGGCCAGCAACTGCATTTCGTCTGTCTCTTCGGAGAGGCGAAACGTGTCGGTCACGACGCCCGGCGCTTCGTCCTCGCTGCCCCAGCAGATGTCGAACGGGAGGGTGTCGCCGTGGACGGGCAGCATCGGGGCGGCTTCGCTGTCGCGATACAGCACCACCTGGCGGAAGGCGTAGCCTGCGCCGCTGACCGGCGAGATGCGTATCGAGAAGTCCACCCGGTCCGACAGCGTACGGATGCCCATGGCGCCCGGTCCCAGCGGACAGGGCGGGTCTTTCTGTATGCACCGTCCGATTTCCCAGTCGCGGATGGTCGAGGTGATGTAATAGTCTTTCGGTTCGTTGACTTTTGCCAGTTTGAGCGGCGATATCCATCCGCGCCCGGCGTTGCCGAAGGCATCCTGCAGAAGGCGCATCACCTGTCCGCTGTAGAACCCTGCCTGCACGTGCGAATCGCCCAGGTGCACGACGTTCACGACCGTGTCTTTGCCCGAGAGCAGCGTTTCCAGTTCGCCGAGAAAGGCGTCCAGCGAGCGTTGCGGGTCGGCGATGCAGCACAGCGAGTCGACCGCGAAGTCTATCAGAGGACACACGCTGTCGACCGGCGCCGCGCGCGGATACATCCGTTCCGCTTCACGTACTTCTTCGTATTCTTTCGCAGAGACGGCGCCGTAGTTCGAATCGACCGCCGCCGCCAGCACGACCGGCACGGCAATGGCAATGCCCGTCAGGTAGTCAGTCCAGTATTTCTTCCACTTCATCATACAGTTTTTTTTCCAGAATCAGCGCCTCATACAGCGCTTCGGCTATTTCGCGGCCGCCGCGAAAACTCAGGTGCGTATAGTCTTTGCCTGCCCAACGGTTTTTGACGTATCGCGCCATTCCGTCCTGGCCGCCCATCGCGTGAAAGACGCTCCAGAACGGGAGCCCTGTCTGCCCGGCCATTTTGTACTGCGCGTTCCACAGCGCTGCGATGGCCGGCATCGTGCGATATGCGTTGCCGCGATAGTGGCTCCGGTCGGATACGCTCAGCAGCAGAATGTCGCTGCCGGGGAAACACTGCCGGAGGCGGCTGATGGCTTTTTCCATTTTTTGGCTGTACCACGTGTAGTCGGTCACGTTTTCGGAGGCCACGTTCAGCCCGTACTGCAAGATGATCAGGTCGTAGGGGCGGATTTCGTTCCATGCCCGGCAGGTGTGTTCGTCCAGATTCACCCACACGATGCCGGTATTGCCCCGCAGCGAGAAGTTGTCGACGACGATTCCCGTATTGTCTTCCATCGCATAACCCAGCGCCTGCAGTCCTCCGGCGCGGCGGAAGCGGAAGCGACCGTCAGTGAAATCGCCCAGCGCTTCGTACTGCATGATATCGCCGTCGGCGACCGGCAGCACGTCCAGAAACGTATCCTTTGCTCCGTTGCATGTCAGTTGCACTTCGGCCTGCGAATTGCGGGAGTAGATGAATTTCACCGACGACACGGCTTCGAGACCCGGATAGCTGTCCGTCGTCCGGAACGACAGGGATGCTTCGTCGCCGGCTTCGAACGACAGCCCGGACAGTACGTATTTCGCGTACGACCTGTCCGAGAGGATGGAATGCGTCGTCCAGCCTTTAGAATGTCCGCGGACGGTCGGTCGATACTGCTCCACGGTCGACGAGATCGGTACGAACCCGACGCCGCGTCCTCCGAAACGCGCCTGCATCATGGAGCGGAAATCGGCCACGAGAATATCGCCTTCGATGAACGAATCGCCCAGAAAGGCGATGCGCACGGGGCGCGTCATCGTCTCGACGCGGCGCAGCGAAGCGAAGAAACGGCGCAGACCCGTGTGTCCGGCCGAGAAATCACGTATGCGCAGGCCGGCCGTGTCCGCTCCCATCTCTGCAAGCATCGACAGATACAGCGAATCGCGCCTGACCAGCCTGAGCGAATCGGCGCTGCGGAGATATGCGGAATCCGCTATGAAGGGGATGAAGACCTGCCGTGGCGACAGGAGAGTATCCGCTGCCGTGGCGTCGGCCTCCGGATGGCGAATGGACGACAGCATGTCGATCTTTTTTATCTCGAATCCCAATATTTCGTCCGGCAAACAATACAGCCCAACACACGCAATCCATGCGAGGAACTGTATGAGAAACAGTCTGCCGAAACAGTTTTTTTTCATCATGCCTGTTTTTAAAAACGCACAAAATTAGATGAAAAA
>JAIRLL010000147.1 GCA_031259505.1 Tannerella sp. | reverse complement strand
AACGTTTCAGCAGCGTAGGAATAAGATAGATGCCGACAATAAACCATATCAGCAGGAAAAAGACCAGCACAATAATGTTTCTGACCAGTTCCATGCCTTCAAACCGCTGGCTTACGGCGAAAGTGGACAGCAGCACCATCATCACGATGGCGGCAAGGTCTTCCACGATCAGCATGGCAAACACAATGTGGGCAAACTTCTGCTTTTGCAGCCCCGTATCAGTTAATGTCTTGATAATAATAGTTGTAGACGACATCGAAATCATGCAACCGAGGAAGATGCTGTCCATGCTCGACCATCCGAGCAACTGGCCGGTGATGTAGCCGATGGCAATCATTGATCCCAGCGCAAAGACGGATGCGATGGACGCCGTACCGCCCACGCTCATCAGTTTCTTGAAACTGAACTCCAGCCCCAGCGCAAACAGCAGGAAAATCACGCCGATCTCTGCCCATATGCCGATATTGGCAGAGTCGGTGACGGACGGGGTAAACACAAAATTCGGCCCCGCCAGAAACCCGGCCACGATGTACCCCAGCACGACAGGCTGTTTCAACCATTTAAACAAAATCGTCACCACGCCCGCCGTTATCAATATTAGCGCCAGATCGTGGATAAGAGGCGGCAAATGTACCATATCCTGTTTCTTTTGTCTGTAAAAAACACATGCGGAGAAAGTTGTAAACCCTGACCGTACTGTTTTTTTTCGTCCGCCAACTCTCTCCGCGTACAAAACTATAAAAAAAATCCGACACGATAATTGATTTTTGAATCTTTATATTTTGTACCTTTGCCGCAAATCATACGGAAAAATGAAGAAAATGAATCGTTAGCTTCCTGAATATGAATTATTACGACGACTTGTTCTGGAAAATGGCGCTGAAAGATGACGAAGCCGCTTTTCAGACACTCTTTTACCAGTTTTTCACGCCGTTATGCGCGTATGCCATGCGATTTATCCCAAATCGGGAAGATTGCGAAGACATCGTGCAGGACACATTCCTGAAATTATGGGAAAGCAGAAAAAAGCTGGAAATCAATTATTCTTTCCGTAGTTTTTTAATCTCTGCCGTCAAAAACGCCTGCATCGACCATTTGCGCAGGCAGGAAACGGAATCGCTCTGGAAAGAGCGGTTTACTGAAAATCGCACTGTCGAATCGCCCGAAGACCTCCATGCCGTCTCCGAACTGGAACAGATGCTGAACGCCGCACTCGACAAGATGCCCGACAAGATGCGTACTTCGCTCGAAATGAATCGACTTGAAGGCAAAACCTACGCGGAAATTGCCGAACTGCAACACCTTTCGGTCAAAACGGTAGAATCGCACATAAGCAAGGCGCTGAAACTGCTTCGCGTCGAACTGAAAGATTTTCTGACGGCGCTGATATTTTTCCTGTATAATTATTTTTAACATGGGGTATATGGCTAATTACCCGTCTAAATAATAGAAAGAAAATGATGGAAACAGATTTCAAACAAATAAAAGATATGCAGCGTATTGATGAACTGACGAATACGTTATCACTCCAGCGCAAGATAGACCTCGACCGTCGATGGAAATCCGTTCACGGTGAAATAATACGCAAGCGTCGGCGCCGGCGCGTTTTGCTCTTTTTGCGAAACGCTGCCGCAATCCTTTTCATCCCGCTGCTGGTTGCCGGCGGACTGTACGTGAGATTCCTCGAAAATAAAACAGCCCATGCGCCCGTCGAACAGATCACCGTCACGGCGGCTCACGGGCAAATCAGCAAAATCGTACTGCCCGACCTGTCCGAAGTGTGGCTCAACTCCGGCTCGTCGCTCGCCTATCCACAGCGTTTTACGGGCGACAGGCGGACGGTGCGGATTACCGGAGAAGCGTATTTCTCGGTCAAAGCCGACCCGAAGCGCCGGTTCGACGTGCAGACGGACGAAGGCCCGACGGTCAGCGCTTTCGGCACGGAATTCAATATCAATGCCTATCCCGCAGACAGCGTCATAAAAGTCACGCTGGCCAAGGGACTTGTCGAAGTCGCCAACGCCAGGCCGGGTAACCCCGTCACCCTGAGACCGGGTGAACAGCTCGCCTTCTCCAAAACCGACCGGACAGTCGCTTGTACCGACGTCAACCTGTATGTCGAAACCGCATGGCGCGAAGGCAAACTCGTATTCCGGCGGACAGGCATGACGGAAATCATCAAACAGTTGTCGCGCCGCTTCAATGTCGATATCGAACTGAAAGGAAATGATTTATACAAATACGAGTATTCGGCCACCTTCACTGTCGAATCCATTCAGGAAATCCTCTCGCTGCTGGAAAAATCGGCGCCCGTCCGATGCACAATTATCGAACCGGAACAAAATCGGGACTTTGCATACTCGAAACGAACCGTGATTATCAGGCAAAAGAAAAATAATTGAAAAAAAATGCCGAATGGCGTAGGGTATTTGTCCTTTCATACGTCTAATATACGTATAAACTAAAATTCAACTTTTAAAAACGTATGCCTATGAAAAAGGAATGGAAAGAAAACAGCTTTCGGGAAAACGGGAAAATGCAAAACACAACTTCCCGCAGTATCAAAACGCACGGTTCGTTCTACGGTTATCCGCCGAACGGCCACGCACTGTCAAATCATTTTATCAATTCATTTTTTAACGGAACAAAAACATGAAAAATTTCTTTAGCAGAACAAAACGCGGGGCGTTTTTTCGCCTCGCGCCAAAAGCGCCGTTAACCGTGCGTATTGCACTGTTACTGGTCTGCGCCGTCTTTCAGGCAGGCGCGGAAACGGGTTATTCGCAGTCCAAACGAATCTCGCTGGATCTGCGGAATGTGACGGTCGAGGACGCGCTCAACCGCATTGA
>JAIRLL010000104.1 GCA_031259505.1 Tannerella sp. | reverse complement strand
CGTGTGCTCTTCCGATCTGTTCGATTCGATACAGGCGCTACTCGGTTTGACTGAAAAAGAGAAAGGTCAAATCCTGTCGATCAATATGTCCAACAACCCTTCAAGAAAATACAAAGAAGTGTGGTTTGGGTTGGGCGGGGTGCAGTCGGCGGTGTATGCCACAGAGGTCAGTCTGGAAGAATATTACTGTTTTTCGACGGAAGAAATCGAAAAGCTGGAAGTGCTGCAGAAAACCGAAGAACTGGACGGGAATATTGAGTTGGCGATAAAACAGATTGCCGAAAGCAAACGAAGTAAATAATTAATTAATTAATTAATAACCGGGGCGTAAGCCCCACAAACCACTAAAAAATCATGTCAAAAGAATTATTCAGCCGGGAACAACTGGCAAAATTAGCGCTCCACACGGCAGGAATCAATGCCGTGCTTATGGAAGCACTGCTATCGCTCCAAGAGCCGAACACAACGGACGTGGAAGAAGACATCGACTTGGAAATCCATATTGTCGAAGTCGGCAAAATGTCTAAGCCCACCACCGAAAAAAGGGATTAAGGAGGTTACGCCATGTTCAGTAAAAGTAACGGAACCGACCCCCAAATCGTGTTGTGGCTGGATTTCCCCCTGCGGGATATCACGGGGCGTTGGGTAAGTTCGGAAGGTGCGCCGGCAGTGCGGATATTCCGCAATGATGCCCGCAAGAACGGCGGCTTTTGGCTGGAACTTACTTACAACAACCCGCAGGCTGTCTATTCACGCCCGGTAAAGGAAGTGTCCGGTATCCGCTACTTCGACCTGTATGGGCATGTGGGAATAGCTTATGACGGGGAACGGGATGTGCTTCTGCTCTCCGATTATGGCGAATATATCCGGGCGGAGGAAGAATAGCCCCACAACGGGATTATTCCCGCCGACGGATTAAAAAAATCAGTAATAACAATCAAAAAAAAATCAAAAATGAAAAAGATGTTTTTATGCCTTATGGCAATGGCGCTCTGCTGCACTTTTCATGCACAGGCGCAATGGGCGGTCATCGATCCGTCCAATCTGGTGCAGAATATCCTGACGGTTTCCAAAACCGCCACTACAGCAAGTAACGTAATCAATTCTTTCAAGGAAATGCAGAAGATTTACAGTCAGGGCAAAGAGTATTACGACGCCCTCAAATCGGTGCATAACCTGATTAAGGATGCCCGGAAAGTCAAGGAAACAATAGAAATGGTCAGCGAAATATCACAGATATACGCCACCAACTATAACAGGATGCTGATGGACAAAAATTTCACGGTTGCAGAGTTGGAAGCTATCGGTGACGGTTATGCCAAGCTGTTGAAAGAAAGCGGCAACCTGCTCTCGGACATCAAGAATATTGTTTCGGCTTCCAACGGCCTTTCCATGACCGACGCCGAACGTATGGACGTGATTGACAAAATCCATGCGAAGATGGCCGACTATCGCAACCTGACCAAATATTATTCCCAAAAGAGTATATCCATCTCTTATATACGGAGCCAGGAAAAGGGCGATATGGAAAGAATACGTTCGTTGTACGGAAATCCTTCCGAAAGATATTGGTAAGCCATGACGCTGCTTGCAATAGATTTCGACAACCTGCACCAGATTCTACGCAGTCTGTATCAGGAAATGCTTCCGCTTTGCAGCGACATGATCGGTGTCGCCAAAGCGGTAGCGGGATTAGGAGCGCTATTTTATGTAGCCTATCGCGTATGGCAGGCATTGGGACGGGCGGAACCTGTCGACGTGTTCCCTTTGCTGCGGCCTTTCGCCATCGGCTTGTGCATTATGTTTTTTCCCACTTTTGTTTTGGGAACGATTAACGCCGTTATGTCGCCCGTAGTCACGGGAGCGCACAGCATACTGGAATCGCAGATAACGGACGTGCACGACTTGCAAAAGGAAAAAGAACAGTTGGAATACGATGCACGGGTACGGGAAGGGAAAGCATGGTTGGTCGATGACGAGGTGTACGACCAAAAAATGGCGGAATTGGGGATACTGGATGCGACGGAGAAACTCGGTATGTGGGTGGAACGCGGCTTCTACGACATGAAAATGTGGTTCCGGCAGTTGGTTCGGGATTTCTTTGAATTGCTGTTTAACGCTGCCGCCCTGACGATTGACACCCTGCGGACATTCTTTCTGGTGGTACTCGCCATATTGGGGCCGCTATCCTTTGCGCTCTCCATATATGACGGGTTCCAGTCCACGCTGACCGCATGGATTTCGCGGTACATAAGCGTTTATTTGTGGTTGCCGGTTGCCGACCTGTTTTCGGCGGTGCTGTCCAAAATACAGGCTCTCATGTTGAGAACCGATATAGCCCTGCTGCAAGACCCGTCCCACGTACCGGATGGCTCGAACGGGGTATATATCATTTTCCTCATCATCGGGATTATCGGGTATTTCAGCATTCCGACCGTTGCCGGATGGATTATACAGGCCGGAGGCGGTGGTGGCTTTAACCGCAACGTGAATACCGCAGCCGCGAAGGGAGCCGCCTTAGCGGGTGGTTTAGCCGGTTCCGCAGCAGGGAATGTAGCGGGTCGCTTGTTTCACAAAAAGTAATAACAACAAAAATCAATAAAAAAAATGGAGTTCAAAAGTTTAAAAAACATCGAAACGAGTTTTAAGCAGATACGCTTGTTCGGCATCGTGTTTCTGGTCGTCTGTACCGCTATCACCGGTTATTCCGTGTGGTCGTCGTACAACTTCGCCGAAGCACAACGCCGGCGTATCTACGTACTCGACGGGGGCAAGTCGCTTATGCTGGCCTTGTCCCAAGACCTTTCGCAGAACCGTCCGGTAGAAGCCCGCGAACACGTGCGCCGTTTTCACGAACTGTTCTTTACACTCTCTCCCGACAAAGCCGCCATCGAATCCAATATCAACCGCGCCCTTTTCCTTGTGGATAAGAGCGCCTATAAGTATTACTCGGACATGGCGGAGAAAGGGTATTATAATCGCATTATTTCAGGGAATATCAATCAAACTATTTCGGTCGATAGTGTGGCGCTCAATCTGGATACTTATCCGTACCATGCTGTAACGTATGCAAGGCAAATGATTATCCGCGCGTCGAATATCACCGAACGCAGCCTTATCACGCGCTGCAACCTGATTAACTCGGTGCGCTCGGACAACAACCCGCAGGGGTTTACGATGGAAAAGTTTGAAATCATTGAAAACCGCGATTTGCGGGTATTGGAAAGGTAGGCGGATCATGGTAAGGAAATTATTCAGAAAAATCAATAAATGGCTGGAAGATGGCTTGCGCGGTCTGTTGGGGCGTATGACGCCCGACCGCCGTGTAATCCTTGTGCTGACCATGTTCTTTGTATTCGGCGGACTGTCGATTTACATGATCGTAAGCAGTATCTACCACATCGGTAAAAAGAGCGGGGTGCAAATGGGAATCGAACGTATCGAAACCCTGCGGCTCGAATATGAACAAGCCCGCAGGGACAGTATTAACCAATTAAACAATCATTACGATGGAACAGGAGAATTTGAATAAGGGAACGCCACCGCCGGAAACGGTAGTGCCCGAAGTACAGCAACCCGCGCCGGATATAAAACCGGAAGCGAAAAAAGAACCTCCGAAGTCGGTTCCCAAAAAGGAACTGACCACGGCGCAAATGCAAAAACGCAAAAAAATGGTCGTCATGCCGCTGTTCTTCCTGATTTTTGGCGCAGTGATGTGGCTGATTTTTGCCCCGTCCGGTAAGGATAAGGAAAAAACAGCGCAGCAATCCGGGCTGAACGTGGAACTGCCGATGCCAAAGGATGAGGGACTGGCGTCGAACAAACGCGACGCCTACGAACGGGAAGCCATGCAACAAAAACAGCAGGAACGGATGCGCCCGTTGCAGGATTTTTCCGTCCAACTTGCTGATGCGCAGGAACAGGTGGAAAAGGGCGGAGAACAACGCACGGTTCCCAAGTCCCCTGATTATTACGAAGCCCAGTCCCGCACAATTTCTTCACAAAGTACTTCCGCTATCCGGTCTTCAACGGTTGCCTATCAGGACATCAATAAGCAGTTGGGCGAATGGTATGAAGAACCGAAAGCGAAAGAACAGTCGCCGTCGGCTTTGGAGGAACGGATGCAGGAATTGGAGCGCAAGCTGGCGGAAGCCGAAGAAAGCAAGCGCATGGAAGACGAACAGGCCGCTTTACTCGAAAAATCATATGCGATGGCAGCACAGTATATGCCCCCGCAGGCGGCGGGCGCTGCGGACGAAACTTCCGCCTCCGGATCTTCCACGTCGCAGGCGGGACAATCCGGCAAGGTGGTCGCTCAGCCCGTAAAGCAGGTACGGCAAAACGTGGTGTCGCTGTTGGCTGCGCCCGTAGGCAACGAGGAATTTATTCGGGATTACAGTCAGCCGCGCAATATGGGATTTATTACCGCTGCCGGAAACGAAGGTGTTCAGGATAAAAACAGCATCCGCGCCTGTGTCTATCAGATGGTAACGCTTACGAGCGGGAAGGAACTGCAGATACGCCTGCTGGAGCCGATGCGGGCGGGAGATATCCTGATTCCCGCCAATACAGTGATTACCGGAACATGCCGGATCGGAGGCGAACGGATGGAAGTAACGATAAATAGCATCCAGTACGCCGACAACATTATCCCTGTGGAGATATCGGTTTATGATACCGACGGCTTGCGCGGCATATCCGTACCCGGCTCGGATGAAATCAAGGCAGCCAAAGAAGTCGCCTCGACACTGGCGAACTCTGCCGGAACCGGTATTATGATTTCCGATAATGCAGGGTCGCAGTTGGCCGCCGATATGGGAAAGGGACTTATTCAGGGCGCATCGCAATATGTTTCCAAGAAACTAAGCGTCGTCAAGGTAACGTTGAAAGCCAACTATCGAATTTTGCTGCTTCCGAAAACACAGTAATAACAAAGCAAACTACTAAAAAATCAAAAAATCTTTTTGTCAAACAATTAAAACGAATCAGTAATGAAGAAAATTTTTATCATGCTTGCCCTTGTTGCAGGCGTTAGCGTTGTAAACGCACAGGAAACGGCAACCGCCGAAAAGACTGCACCTGAAACGGTGCAAACCATGCCCTCGACGGGCGACTATTATCAGGGCTATACGCGCCCTTTGACCTTCAACCGGATGATTCCGCCCTACGCCCTCGAAGTTACGTTCAATAAAACTGTCCACGTCATTTTTCCGTCCGCTATCCGCTATGTGGATTTGGGTTCTTCCGACTTACTGGCCGCCAAAGCCGACGGTACGGAAAACGTGCTGCGTGTAAAAGCCGCTCTGCGTGACTTCTCACGGGAAAGCAACTTGGCTGTGATAACGGAAGACGGTGCGTATTATGCCTTCAACGTGAAATACGCCGATGAGCCTGTAAAATTGAGTGTAGAAATGACCGACTTCCTGCACGATGGCGAAGCCGTCAATCGTCCGAACAACGCCCTGCAAGTCTATATGCAGGAGTTGGGACAGGAATCGCCGTTGCTGGTAAAACTGATTATGCAGTCAATTTACAAAAACAATGACCGTGAAATCAAACATATTGGTTGTAAACGTTTCGGTATCCAGCATACGTTGAAAGGGATTTATACCCACAACGGACTGTTGTATTTCCACCTGCAACTGAAAAACTCATCCAACGTGCCGTTCAATGTTGATTTCATCACGTTCAAAATCGTGGACAAACAGGTCGCCAAACGCACTGCTATTCAGGAACAGGTAATCTGGCCGCTTCGCGCGTACAATAATTTAATGCTCATCGGTGGCCAGCGTACCGAACGTATGGTGTTCGTGCTGTCGAAGTTTACCATTCCCGACGATAAAATGTTGGTCGTAGAACTGGGCGAACAGAACGGCGGGCGGCATCAACGCTTTACCGTGGATAACGCCGATTTGGTTCGTGCCCGTGTCATCAATGAACTCAAAGTAAAATAACCATGAAGCGGATAACATTCATCGTGACGTTGGTGTTATGCTTCGCCCTTACGGGCGGGGCATACGCACAGCGCTGTTTACCCGGTATGCGAGGCATACAGGTAACAGGCGGTATGGTGGACGGGGTTTACTCGTCCTCGACCGATAGCGAAACGGGTTACTACTTCGGTTTGTCGATGGCAACTTATGCCAAACACAGTAACAAATGGGTATTCGGGGCGGAATACCTGCAACGCTACTATCCCTACAAAGATATTCGCCTGCCGAAGGCGCAGTTTACTGCCGAAGGCGGCTACTTCCTGAACATCATTTCCGACCGGTCAAAGACTTTCTTCCTCTCGTTGGGCGGCTCAGCGGTGACGGGCTATGAAACGGTCAATTGGAGCGAGAAATTGCTGTTTGACGGCTCGACGCTTCAAAACCGCGACCGCTTTGTGTACGGCGGAGCAATCACGTTGGAAGTGGAAACATACCTGTCCGACTGCGTGGTGCTGCTCCTGACGGGGCGCGAACATATCCTGTTCGGCTCGGACGTATCGAAGTTCCATACACAATTTGGGATTGCTTTACGGTTTATGTTGAATTAAAAAATAATCACAATGAAGAAAATAAAAAGTTTTTTCGGGATAACGGCGTGGCTGGTGGCTATGATGCTGCTGGCCTTAGCCTGTAGCGACGATTTGGATATTCGTACACGTTACTTATTTGATTTGGAAACTATGCCGGTGCAGAAGAAAATCATCGAAGGGGAAACGGCTGAAATCCGCTGCCGGCTTATAAAAGAGGGCGACTATCAGGATGCGGAGTTCTATATCAGGATGTTCCAGCCGGACGGTATCGGTGAGCTTCGCATGGATGACGGAACGGTGTTCAAACCGAACGACCTGTACCCATTGAAAAAAGAAACATTCAGGTTGTACTACACGTCCCGCTGCAAAGACCAGCAAACAATAGACGTGTATATACAGGATTCGTTCGGGCAGGTTGTTCAAAAGACGTTTTCGTTCCAGAGCGAGCGGACGGAAGAAGACAAAGAAGAATAAAACAGAGTGCATAAGCGTCCGGGTCGTTCCGGGCGCTTGCGATATCTATTCACGAATTGATTATGAAATACATCACATTACTTTTAGCCGTTTTGCTGCATTTACCTGTATTCGAGCAGCCGAACGATATTCCAAACAGGAAACAGGAAATCGAAATACTGACGGACGCGGTTTACTCGGCATCAGAATTTCAACGGATAGCGGATTCAATGCAAATGTCCGTAAATGAACTATCCTGCTATCCGGTCATTTCGCCCATCAGGAACTTGACTATTTCATCAGGCTTCGGAATACGCAGACACCCGATTTATAAAGTGCGAAAGTTCCATACAGGGATTGATTTTGCGGAAACGAAAGGAACTCCCGTGTATGCCACAAGCAGCGGGGTTGTCGTCCGCAAGGGGTACAATTCAGGGTATGGTAATTTTATAGAGATTCAACACGCAGGCGGTTTCCGCTCGTTCTATGCACACCTAAGCAAAACAATGGTAAGTGCAGGGGATTCGGTACGAATGGGCAAATACATTGCCTGTGTGGGAAATAGCGGGCTTACGACAGGCTACCACCTGCATTATGAAATCAGAAAAGACAACCGCTTCCTGAATCCGACGGAATGGTGTTGTTTGTTGGAAATCATTTTAAAAGAAGAAACAGTATAAAAGTAGAATCCGCCAATCGGCGGATTTTACTTTTTATTCAGGTTCTATCGTTTCCTCTTGTTTCCTGCGCACAGCCGCTTCTACAACCTCGTACTTATCCAATTTCTCATAAATAGCTTTCAATGTCTTACAGCCATAATGACGCGGTTTGTATCTGGGATGTATTTTCTTCAGGATAAATCCCAACTCGGAAAACGTAATACTTTCCTTTTCGTAAAAATCAAAAGCCTCGTCAAAGATATGAGCCTCCTTTGAAAGAATGAAATCGGGGCTTTCTCCACCCTCTAACCTGACTTTGACTTTTGGCTTTTCATTAAGTTGTTTAAGTTTGGCAGAAAGGGAAAGCGGCTTTGGTGGGTTTTCTGTTTCCCTATTACCATCATCGGGCAACGCATCATTTTTGGAACGTTTATCTTTCTCTCTTTTCTTCTTTTCCTTGCGGGCTTTATCGTCGGCAATAATCTCTTTCAGTGAGCGTACCGTAACAGGTTCTTCCCGTTTGAAGCGTTTGAAGTATATCCGTTCGATGAACTGCGGCAGGGGCGCTTTCCATGTTTCCTGCTCGTGATTGTCTATCTTGCCCAGCTTATCGGGGTTTAAACCTAATTCCCGCGCCATTTGGACGTGTTTATCGGACAATCTATGTTTCTTTTGGGCGATAACCCATTTATCTATTTTTACAGCCATATTTCAATGCTTTTGGGCTGTAAAGATACGAAATACCAGTGGTTCAGGTTTAAGACTCAAAGGAAAATCCGCTGTCGACTTTTTGTTACTTTTTCTTCCCGTTCGTTTGGTAAGTCATGGAAAAAGTAACGGGCGAAATTTCCGCCCGTCGTCCTGTTATTTAATATCCGTTCCGAAAAAGGTGTTGAAATTCCTTACCATTTGCTCCCGTGTGTAGCTGTCCCAATAAATGGATGCGGGATGGTATGCCTCGTGGCAGCCTATTTCGTAACCCATATCCAGCTTGGTAAACTGCTTGCCTTCTTCGTATCGTTTTTTGGTGCTTGGCAGCCAGCGTTCCCGCCGTTGTTGCTGTTTTATCGCCGTTAGCTGTTCCAGCATAAAGGCGTGGTCTTCACCAACGGTGTGACCGCAAGGCATTTTGTACGGGCTATCTTTGCAAAGTTTGCATTGTCAAATGGCTGCATCAAGGTCGGTAACTTCGATGCTTGCCCCTGTGATGTCTTTAATCGTTATCATATCGCTTGTTTTTGTGATTGAACTTCAATTTTCGATACATACCATGCGTCGCGGTAGCCTTTTTCACCCAAGATGTTGAACACTCCTGAAAGACTTGTTTTTCCGGCATATTGTCGTGCTTCGGCATAACTATCGAACTCTCCCAATTTTTGAAAACCGATGTAAAGACGGAACGCTTTGGGGTGTTGGCGATACTGTTCGACTGCCTGACGTAACACGCCCAAAGCCTCC
>JAIRLL010000397.1 GCA_031259505.1 Tannerella sp. | reverse complement strand
TTCAACACGCACATCGAAAATCCTGCCACGAAAGCCCCCAGCAGGTAAACCGTAAAACTCGAATAAACGCCCGACAGGTATTGAATGAACACACCTGCAAGCCCGATGGCAATGCCCGTCAGCGCCGTTGTTTTGTAGCCATACCGTTTCAACAGTATCCCGGAAGGGATCCCCATGCAGGCGTATGCAAGGAAATTGGCGCACGAACCCAGCAGTCCCAAAAAGTTTGAAAACTGGAACTGCGCCTTGACAATCACGCCCACCGGCGCGGCAAGATTCGTCACAAACGAGATGATTCCGAAAAGAATCACCATCGTCACGATGGGTAACAGCCGGTTTTCAGGGTCTTTTTTCATGTCCGTTGATATATAATGTCCGAGTGGGCGCACCGGACGAGTTCGCGTATGTTTTCTTCGGGCGCCATGGGCGGGATTGCGCATCCGGCGCCAAGTACCAGTCGCGGATTGCAGCGATACGTTTCGAGTATCTTCAAACACTCTTCACGAACCGTTTCCGGCGTCCCCAAAGCGATGACGCCGCTCGGGTCGACAGTTCCGAACAGCGCCGTTCGGCCTGCAAATACCTCGTAAATGCTTTCGACCGGGGTCTTGTAATCCAGTTCCACCGCATCCGCGTCCAGTCTGTCCATCTGCGGGAGAATCAGGCGCGTGTCCCCGCAGATATGAAGCAGATAGGGCAATCCGCAACGGTGCGCTTCTTCCACGAGTTCCTTTTCGAAGGAAAACGCAAACTTTTCGTACATGTCGGGTGAAATCATGCTGGGGCCTGCGGGACTGTCGCCGTTCGAAAGCATGTCGGCGCCGACGCCGGCCATCAGCCGGATAAACTGACGGCAGATTCCGGTGGCGTATTCCAGCAGGCGCATCACGTTTTCTTCATCCGTGAGCAGATCCACCATGAAGTTTTCGGGACCGCGCATTGAGCAGGCCAGCGAAAAAGGCGCCTGGTCACAGTTTCCCCTGATAAAAAGTTCGTTGCCGAAATGCTTCTTCAACAGGCGAACCGCCTCCAGGGAATGCTGTATTCTCGGATGCTGCGAGATATCTATGCCGGCAAGCCGGTCGACCTCGTCGAGCGAGTGGAGGAAGATTTCGTGAGTTCGCGCCGGTTCATCGTCGGGATAATCGACCGGAACGCCGATCGCCGAGGCTTCGATCGCCGTATCGACGTCGAAAAGGACGCCGTCGAGATCATACTTTTCCGCGTAACGGATGTGACATTCCGCCGCAATTCCGGGGTCGGTGCGATATTCTTTCATCGTGTACCCCGCTTCCCGGATTGCCGGCATGAAATTGTGCAGCATCACAGGACGCCTGTCGGGCATGACGCCCGACAAGGCTGATTTAATTCTTTCGTAACCATTCATTGCTGTATTCTTTTTCAGTTTCTTTTAATTATTTGCTTACTTACTTCATCAGTTCCCTTTTTTATTTATACTTCACGCGGTGTAATTTTGAGAAGTCAGCCCGGATAGCTTCAGGCTACGCCTTCGTAATGGAGAAGAGCAGGAAACCGACCGGAAAGCAGCTTCTCGCCACAGTGAGAAGCAGGAAATCGACCGGAAAACAGTTTCTGTCCATGTACAGAAGTATAAAACCAACCGAAAACCCGCTTCTCGCCATGACGCGCCGCGTCACCGGCGAAAGGGTAGCCTGAAGCAGTCCGGACTGATTTCACAAAATTATACCGGATACAGTATATCATAGCAGGATTTTTTCCTGTTTCTCCTGCCATGTCGGCGTGTTTGCACAACAGGAACGCTAAAAACCTCACTTTATTCATACTTGCAGTAACTATGGAACAATCTCAATTTTCAGAACCGCCATTCCGCCGCGTTTTGTTTTGTCGGGTTTCATTGTAACCGGGAATTTCCGCAGATTGTCTGCTTTTATTCGTTTGGGTTTCCCGCCGTTCCAGAGGTCGGTTACCTGCAGTTCGGTGGCATTTTCGAACGGCGTATCTGACAGCGAAATGTTCAGGACACCTTTGAGGGTCCTGTCCGTCGTGTTTCCGCAGACGACAATGGCTTTGGCGTCGTTATACAGCATGTACGGCACGGGAATGGAATCGCTGCTGAGGTCTGCCGTTTGCGACGAAAACGAAACGGATTTCAGCGGCGGCTTTTTGTCGGAAGTGAGCGGACGGAAAAGGTCGGCGTTGGCTTTGCGGATTGCCATCATCCGCGTTACGTCGTCGAGCATGTCCTGTTTGGCAGGCTGCTTCAACTGTTCCCAATCAATCATCGAAGCGTAGAGCCATCTGCCTTTTCCGGGTTCGCCTTTGCCCCAGAGGTCGGGTGTGTGCGCCGGCAGCGGGATATAGTCGGCATTAAACTCTTCGCCGCTCATGAATATCGGGATGGATGGCGTGAACAGCAAACTGTAACCGAACATTGAGCGGCTGCCTTCTGCAACGTATGGATTTTTGTCTAAGGGAAAACTTTCCCAGCCGTCGTCGTGACTTGAGAGTTGGGTTGAATAGAGCAGCCGGTCGGGGACAAAGGGCGTTATTTCCATTTCGTAGCGCGTACTGCCGGTCAATCCCGCAAGCAGCGAACCTTGCGTTCCGTAGTTATAGTGCAAAGACCATCCGAGAGGCAGGATACTGACATTTTTGATTACCTTGTCGGGATTGACGCCTTCGATAAGCAAACGCCAGGGTTCCTGTTTTTCGGGCGAATTGAGTATCGTCAGTTTCAGCGCGCCTTTTGGATTCGGGTCATAATGTCCGGAAATTGCGGCGTCCAAAAACGGTTTAACGTTAAGATAACCGCGATCTGCGCTTTTGTCCGTATATTGGATACTTACTTCGACAATGCGGAAATAGTCGAACTGTTGATAATGCGCTGCAACATCGTGATGCAGCGCGATGTTCATATCCGGTCCCATTCTTTGATTCGAAAGCGTAACCATGCGTTGCAGGAAATCGCCGGCGCCTTCGCTGTGCACCCATGTTTCGTTGAAAACAACGATGGGATGCCCTGCCTCGGCGGCGTTCTGTTTGATACGTTTCCACAGGTCGGGACGGTAAATATTGACGTCCAAACGGTAACCGTCCACGCCGTATTCCGTCACCCAGTCGGTAAAGGTTTTGACCCACCATTCGTCCAAATCCTTAATCTTGCCGTTCCAGTCAAAATCGGTCATCCCCCAGCTACCGCCGCGAAACCATTCGGGATG
>JAIRLL010000375.1 GCA_031259505.1 Tannerella sp. | reverse complement strand
ACGGCAGCAAGGGCGACGAAGGCTCGTGGAATCCGCTCTATTATCAGGACGACAAGCCCGTGCGCGAAATGACCGACATTGCCGGGCATGCCGTCCGCGCGATGTATCTCTACTGCGGAATGGCCGACGTGGCCGCACTTCGTCGCGACACGGGATATGTCGACGCCATGCACCGCCTCTGGGACGACGTGGTGCTGCGCAACATGTACGTCACCGGCGGCATCGGCTCGTCGCATCACAACGAAGGCTTTACGGAAGACTACGACTTGCCCAACTACGAAGCCTACTGTGAAACCTGCGCCTCGGTTGGGATGGTTTACTGGAACTGGCGCATGAATCAGTTCACCGGCGATGCCAAATACATCGACGTACTGGAACGCTCGATGTACAACGGCGCCCTGGCAGGCATATCCCTGAAAGGCGACCTCTTTTTTTACGTTAATCCCCTTGCCTCGAAAGGAAACCATCATCGGCAGGCATGGTACGGATGCGCCTGCTGTCCGAGCCAGATCTCGCGTTTCCTGCCCTCCATCGGCAACTACATCTACGGCGTATCGTCCGACGCCCTGTGGGTGAACCTTTACATCGGCAATACGGCAGCGTTTGAGGTCAATAAAAAAACGGTCCAATTGCGTCAGGAAACCGCTTATCCATGGGACGGCGCCGTGACGCTTACCGTTGAATCTCTCTCCGCTCCGCTGAAGGAAAGCATCCGCCTGCGCGTGCCCGACTGGTGTGCTTCGTATACGATTGCCGTCAACGGCGAAACGGTTGCATCGCCGGTCATTGAAAAAGGCTATGCCGTCCTGAACCGCGAATGGAAGGCCGGCGACCGGATTACCCTTGCTCTCGACATGCCGGTGGAAGTCGTTGCCGCCGATCCGCACGTCAGTGAGAACGCCGGTAAACGCGCCCTTAGGCGCGGCCCACTCGTGTATTGCGTCGAAGAAGCTGACAACAGAGACCGTTTTGACCAAATCGACCTTTCGGAGGAGACAATGTTTCAGGCCGAATTTCAGCCTTCGCTGCTGGGCGGCGTCACGACCGTCACAGTCGTAAACGGCGACAAATCGTTTACCCTGATCCCGTATTATGCATGGGACAACCGCGAAGCCGGCGAAATGAAAGTTTGGATTGACTATCGATGATTATTAACCTTAATATCAAAACAAATGAAACGATTTTTTATACAGGCGCACCTTTGTGCCGCCTTTGCCTGTCTGTGGACGGCGTATGTCTTTTGCCAAAGCGGGAACAGCCCGCAGTTTAACGGAAACTATCTCAACAACCGTTATCCTCTGGCGACAAAACCCTACATTGAACTGCCCCTCGGCGCCATCCGACCGTCGGGTTGGCTCGAAGAACAGATGAACCGTATGCGAACGGGCATGACCGGTCATCTGGACGAGATCTACGAAAAGGTAATGGGACAGCGCAACGGCTGGCTCGGCGGCGACGGCGACGTCTGGGAACGTGGCCCGTACTGGATCGACGGACTGCTACCGCTGGCTTACATCATGAACGACCAGGCGCTGAAAGACAAAGTGCAGCCCTGGATCGAATGGGCACTCGTCTCTCAGAAACCCGATGGCTATTTTGGGCCGGATACCGACCGCGCACCCGAACAGGGACTGCAACGTGACAATGCGCACGACTGGTGGCCGAAAATGGTAGTGCTGAAAATCATGCAGCAATACTATTCGGCTACCGGCGACGAACGGGTCATACCCTTCCTGACGCGCTATTTCAAATATCAACTGGAAGAACTGCCCCGCACACGACTGGGACACTGGACATTCTGGGGCGAACAGCGTGGCGGCGACAACCTGATGGTTGTCTACTGGCTGTATAATATCACGGGAGACAGGTTCCTGCTGGACCTGGGAAAACTGATTCACGAACAGACGTTCGCGTGGACGGACGTCTTCCTGCATCAGCATCACCTCTCCACGCAGCACAGCCTGCATTGCGTAAACCTGGGACAGGGCTTCAAGGAACCGGTCATCTATTACCAGCAGAGCCGCGATCCGCAGCATCTTGAGGCTGTAAAGAAAGCCGTCCGGGATATGCGTCATACGATTGCCTTCCCGATCGGTTTGTGGGGTGGCGACGAACTGCTCCGTTTCGGCGAGCCAACGCAGGGATCGGAACTTTGTACGGCGGTGGAAATGATGTTTTCGCTGGAGAGCATGCTGGAAATCACGGGCGATGTGCAGTGGGCCGACCATCTCGAACGAATTGCCTACAATGCGCTGCCCACCCAGGCGACCGACGATTTCTCGGCGCGTCAGTATTATCAGCAGGTCAATCAGGTACAGATAACGCGCGCCTTGCGTAACTTCTCCACGCCCCACGAAGATACCGACATACTGTTCGGCGAACTGAACGGTTACCCCTGCTGCACGGCCAATATGCACCAGGGCTGGCCGAAGTTTACGCAGCGTCTGTGGTTTGCCACGAGCGACAACGGCCTCGGCGCACTGGTCTACGCTCCCTCCACCGTGACGGCTAAAGTGGCCGACGGCATTACGGTCACCCTCTCGGAAGAAACGGCCTACCCGTTCGACGAATCCATTCGTTTCACCGTCTCCTTCCCCGACAGGAAGCAGAAGAAGGCGTTTTTCCCGTTTCATCTGCGTATTCCCGGCTGGTGTACATCGCCGGTTGTACGCCTGAATGGAAAAGCTGTTGATGTGGATGCTCATGCGGGTGAAATCACGCGCATCAGCCGCGAATGGCAGCAGGGCGACGTGTTGACGCTGGAACTGCCCATGCAGGTGAGCGTCGACCGATGGTACGGCGGCGCGGCCACAGTGGAACGCGGCCCGTTAGTCTACGCCCTGAAGATGAACGAGAACTGGGAGAAGAAAACGTTTGAACCGTCCGCAAGCGAACGTTACGGACAATGGTATTACGAAGTCACGTCCGATTCTCCGTGGAATTACTGCCTGTCCGAACGGATTCTCCGTCCCGAAACGATAGCGCAGCATTTCACGGTCGAGAAGAAGCCGGCAAGCATAGCCGCCTATCCCTGGACGCTGCAGGACGCGCCGATAACTATCAAGACCAAAGCCCGCCGCATCCCGCGCTGGCAAATCTGCAACGGTTCGGCCGGCCCCATTCAATACTTCTCGCAGCAGGACGAAGTGACGGACGAAGAAGAAACAATCGAACTCATCCCCTACGGATGCACAACGTTGCGGATGGCCGAATTTCCGGTGCGCTGACCCGCGCCCCGTCCGGGAGCGTGATGCCGCCGGATTAACGTCGGACGCCATTACCTGCAACAATGGTATCTCCGTCATTGCGAGGGCGTAGTCTGAAGCAATCCAAGTTCGTGCAGGGCTGGATTGCCGCGCCGCTCCTACCAGTGACATGTTTCGTTATTTGCTTATTGTCAGCCTGCTGGATTGCTTCGTGCCTCGCAATGACGCCGGATGCCATTGCTGACAACAACGGCATCCCCGTCATTGCGAAGGCGTAGCCTGAAGCAATCCAGGTTAGTGCAGGGTACTGGATTGCCACGTCGCTATGCTCCCCGCAAAGAACTGTTCTGTCATATCACCCCGTGTTCTGTGAAGAGGTTTATTACTTCTTCCCTGGCGAGTCCGGAATATCTGGCTGCGTCTTCAATGGAGAATCCGTTATTTTTCAACGTCAGGGCAAATGTGAATCTGGCGTTTTTTTCGCCTTCTTCCTTGCCTCTCTGTTCGCCTATGGCTATGCCTTTCTGTTCGCCTCTCTGTTCGCCTATGGCTATGCCTTCTTCCCGGCCTTCTTCTTTGCCTCTCTGTTCGCCTATGGCTATGCCTTCTTTTCTTGCGGCGCTCATACCGCTGTTGAAGTCATATATGGCCATTTCACGCATATGGTAAAAATGCAGGGCCTCTCTGTCATTTGCGACGACCTGAATCTTTTCGTTCGCTCTTTTTATTGCCGTATCCATATTTATTATT
>JAIRLL010000356.1 GCA_031259505.1 Tannerella sp. | reverse complement strand
CTCGCAGTCGCAATGACGTAGATGCCATTGTTGCAGGCAACGGTATCCGGCGTCATTGCGAGGTACGAAGCAATCCAGCGGGCTGATAATAAGCAAATAACGAAACATGTCATTGGTAGCGTAGCGACGTGGCAATCCGGTAGAATAACATCACGCATTTACACCGTGCGCAGTATAATTCTCCGCAGGAGATACATATTCTTATTCCCGAACCCGGATTAAAATCAGTTATTCATTCATCCCTTCCACCGCCACGATTTCTACCGGGCCGGTCAACCCCGATGGCTGCAGGGGCGAACTGGCTGTCCACCGGCTGTAGCGCGACTGAACAAGCCGGTCTTTTTCGGGCAGTTGCTGATCGCCTGTCAGCCGGTTGCGCCACGTGTTGACGACTTCGACCTCCAGCGTGTTTTCGCCGGAGCGAATCTGTCCGGTTATATTCACGCGATAAGGCGCCGTCCACACGCCGCCGACGTACGCGCCGTTTACTTTCACTTTCGCCATGGCGCTCAGCGCGCCAAGATTGAGGTAGAACGTTTTTCCCTGCGGGAGTTCGCCGACGTTCACTTTGGTTGTGTAGACGGCCGTACCCGAATAATAGCGTATCCGCGGGTCGTCGGACAGCGTCCAGTCTTCCAGTTTCGCGAAAGTTACCGGTTCGGAAGGGCCGCGTTTCAGGGCGTCGTGTTCGAAAACGACTTCCCAGGGCGAATCCACCGCTGCGACCAGTGCGGGTTGCGGGAAATTGGCCGCGATGTCGTTCGTCGAAGGACGTCCCCTGTCGCGGAACACAATCAGCGCGCTGCCGGTCGCATCCAGTTTCAGGGGGACAACGGTCGTTTCTGCCGTCTGTTCGAATGCCGGCAGGCTGCGAATCTCGCCCGTAAGCGCATCCCACAGTTCGGGCTGCATCCCCGCCACGCGGAACTGCGCCCTGACAGTCACGCTCTCTTCGCTTTGATTGGAGATAAAATAAATCTCATTCCCGCCGACAGTCCGGTGGGTATACAGAATCGCGGGGTTGTCCGTCAGACAGTCGGGTGCAACGTGCAGCAGTTCGAACACTTCGTCGAGCGTCATGCTGTGAAGTATCATTCCTTTTCCGTAGCTGCGTTTTTTTTCCGACAGATCGCCCCATATCTTTTGCGCAAGTTCCTGCACCTGTCTGTCGGCTTCGGGATAATCCTTCAAACTCGGCGAACGGCTCGGCGGATTGCCCAGCACCACGGCGCCACCGGCAATCAGTTGCTCGATTTTCTGCAGCAGTTCGGGGCGCATCGTTTCGAGAGGCGGGAGCGCAAGCACACGGTACGACGTGCCGTGCGGCAGGACGAGCCGACCGTCTTTCACCGACAAATCGCGCAGAATCACTTCGGCATTGATATAATCGTAGTCGAATCCTTTCGGCAGTTCGGGATGACGGATGCCGGTCATTTTCGGCGCGTCTTCGCCGATGAAACAGGCCACGTCGGCCACGTTCAAGCCCTGTTGCAGCATGAAATTGCAGCGTTTGACGTATGCTGTAAACAAATCCATCTGTCCGAACCACGTATTTTTCCGGTTGAATTCGTTGCCAAACCATGCGTCGATGCCGGGATAACCGTCTTCGTAGGGCTGCTGGATGTAGACGTGCAGCAGCGTGTTGTTGACGCCTTCGGTGAACGACCAGTCGGCATGTCCCTTGAAATTTTTCGGATAGCGGGAGAAGGCCGGGCCGCCGCTGGTGAACGATTCGGCCGAGACTTTGTTTTTGCCGTAAATATGCGCGCAGGAGGCGCCCACACGGTTTTCGTAGCGGTCGGTGCTTTGCCCGTCCCAAAATTCGCCGCCCACTTCGTCCGACTGTCCGCCGTACTGCAGGAACTCGCCGGGGAAGCCCCAGTGTCCGTAGTTTTCCAGCCATGTCGTCAATCCGTGCCGATGGCTGATTTCGCGCAGTCCGCCCACGTAGTCGTAGGAGATCTTGTCGGCCACCAGCCGGCGCACATCCCACAGGAAACGGTCGGACAAATCCGGACTTCCGATGACATGTCCCTGAAATACGGGCAAAAATGGCGTCGCATCATATCCGTAGCGCTGTTTGAATTCGTCCAGATAGCCGTCGGTAAAATTCTGACTGCCCATTTCGTAGCTGTCTTCCACGACGACTTTGAAGGATGTGCGGTCTTCCGCGGGAATCCGTTCAAGCGCCTTGCCGATGAATCCGTCGAAATGTGCGGCCACGTGCGCCTTGCTCATTTTGTCCACCTCCAGGCCGGTTCCTTCGGGCGATGCAGGCCCGTTCATCACTCCGGTCAGTCTCATTCCCGTACGCATGACAATCCAGTCGCCTTCGGGCGCGTCCCATTCCAGCAGGCCTTCGGGCGACATGCGGTCGGAAATGTCCACGACCTGTTCCGCCTGCGTCACGCGGACATTCTTCAACTCCGCCTGCGCCTCCCACAGATAGTAGTCCCACGGCGGGAGATTGCCTTCGGTCATCTTGGCCAGCGTCTTTTCGGCAAACCGTTCGAGCACGGGCGTCGATGTCAGGACGATTTTGTGTATCTCGCTGTTGCCGTTTCCATGCTTGTCGAACAGGATACGAAATTCCTGCGCTTCCGTTTCGCCGAGCGATATTGTGACAGGCGAATAGGGGCTGAAGCCCACCTGCGCGCTGTAATTGGTGCGCCGGGCGTCGAACTGCGCGATCGACCGGTATCCGGCGCCGTCTTTTATGCGCACTTCTCCCGTCACATTGAGATTCCCGGCCGGATAGACGGACAGGCTGCGCACGGTTTTCGCCTCGGGCAGAATGATGTCGAGCGAGGATTCGTCTGCCGACAAAACATATTTTGCCTGATTCGGCGGCGGCGACGAAGGCAACATTCTGAGATTATACGGCACGAGTTTCACGCCCGGAGCGTCCAGCAGATTCTGTCCGTAGTCCGCCGTGACAGGAAATGCCAGCACCTTCACGTCCTGAAAAAAGGTGTCGGGTCTGACAAGCAGTTGCGATATCTTCGCAGGCCCCTTGACACGCAACTCCGACGCCGCCAGGTAGCGCATCGCCTGCTCCGGCTTGACCCACGGCCCGCCCGACTGACTCCAGCCCGGGCAGTTGAACAGCCCGATTTCGATATCCAGTTCGGATGCAGTTTTCAGGGCGGTATGCAAAACGTCCCACCACTCGTCGGAAAAGACTTTTACCTTTCCGAAATAATCGCCGCTCACGATGTTGCTTCCGATGAAAGCGCGGTTGATGCCGGCCTGCTTCATCGACTGCAGGTCTTTCACTACGCCTTCTTTCGAAATGTGATCGTTGACCCAGTACCAGTAGACACTCGTCCTGATGCTGTCGGGAGGTGTTACAAAACTTTCCGCCAGACCGGAAATACGATTGCCTCCGCACGAAAAAAACAAAAACAGGAATACTCCTGAAAACAGTGATAATGAGAAAAATTTCATAGTTGCAAAAATTTTAAATGTGACAATATACAATACATGATATAAACTTGTTTCAATGGCAATTTTATTTTTTATGCTTTCGTCGCAAAAGTAGTGTTTATTTTTAACAGGACAATCCGGCCGGTAAATCTTTCTGCAAAAAATTGTAGCATAGTTTGTCCACGAATTACACGAATTTACACGAACTGACATGAGAAAATTCGTGTAAATTCGTGTAATTCGTGGACATAATCCGTTTTAATTAAAAAAAGGTGGTGATATAAAAAGTAAGCTGTTATTATT
>JAIRLL010000218.1 GCA_031259505.1 Tannerella sp. | reverse complement strand
AGCCTTTTGTGAATTAGCCGACGTGCGCGTTCCCTGGGAAATGTAAGCTACCATAAAAGCTGCATCTAACCAGCCTTCCTGCATTTTAGGAACATCGACACTGGTATTTTTATTGTTTTTTCCGATATTAGCGCCTTTTGAAAAGTGCATCGGCGTGTCGCAATGCGTATCAATAATGTAGTATTTCCGGTGAATGTCTCGCGCTTTCCGGTACAAGTCGGCTTCGGAAACCAAATGCCGGAAAGTATCCGTCATGATTTCATTCCCTGCGACCGCCATGTGCTCGGGATGCCATTGCACGCCCAGAATTGATCTTCCTTCCGTCGATTCAATAGCTTCCGTGATGCCGTCGTCCGAAAAAGCGACGGCTTCAAAACCTGGCGCAACAACTTTAACTGCTTGATGATGAAAAGAATTGACTAAGATATTTTCGGCTTTTACTATTTCGTGCAATCGGGAATCCGGACAGATGTTTACCGTATGCGTTCCTACGCGACGTTCTTCATCCTGGCTGTGATTAATCGTTGAATGAGGTGCTTGCGTGGGAATATCCTGAATCAGGCTTCCGCCAAAGGCCACGTTGATAAGCTGCTCGCCACGGCAGATGCCCAGTATCGGGATGTTGCGGTCGGCGGCAAGTTTGACCAGTTTGATGTCGTACCTGTCGCGTTCGGGGTCGACCTCGCCCAGTTGCTGGCGGGGAGATTCGCCGTACCACTGCGGGTCGACGTCTTCGCCGCCCGTCATCACCAGTCCGTCGAGGCCGGCGACGATTTCGCGCAGGGCGGCGCCGTCCGTCATGACGGGAATCAGCGCCGGCACGCCGCCGGCTTTCAGTATGGCCTGGATATACGAGGCCTTCAACACGGCAGAAGTTCCGTTCTGACCGGTCGACAAACCGATAAGCGGACGATGCACGCGCAGGTCGACGTCGCACGAATCCACTCCGGCCTTGAATTTTTCCAGCACGGTTGCCGGTTCGGAGCCATACCGGCTTTGCGCCGGACGGTTTTGTGCCTGTGTGTACTGAAACAGGAAACAGGCACATGCGAAATAAAGAATTTTTCTCATAAAATTATAATTACTCATATAGTTGTTAAACAGGAAAGGAGACAGGCAAATTGCACTGTTTTTCTGCCCGGCAGCTTTCTTCGTGTGCAAATATAGGGAATAAATACTGCACGGCAACGGGTCACGGCGTTTTTTTTCGACAGTCTGTGAATTATACTGTGCGCGGCGGCGGAAATTTTTTTTTCATTCCACGCATCCGGAGATTCAAAATTATCATGTAATTTTGTACATTGCTTTTTTAACAACATAAAATAAAATGGATATGATACGAAAGGATTTCACAGCGCTGTTTTTTACAGCAACCCTGTTTTTCTCGTGTTCACAGGAAAAACACAACGTAATTAATGGGAAAATCGAAGGCCTGGAAACGGGTGACAGGATCTTCCTCTCCGTCGAAGACCCCGACGGTTCAAAGTGGATTGCCGTCGATTCGACGGTCGTAACGAAAGCCGGCGAATTTACGCTGAAAACAAAGACGAGCGACTGCTTCGTGCAACTCTCCTGCCTGAAAGCGGATGAAACATTTAAACCGGAAAATACGCAGGCTCCGATGTATTTCCTGGAATCCCGTGCCCGTTTGAACGTAACGGGCAATACGGAGGACTGGTACTATATGAAAATGACGGGCGGCCTGTACGATCTTCCCGACATGTCGGAAATCAATCGCATAACCGACAGCGCGAAGAGCGTTCAGAACGAAGCGATAAAAATGCTCGACAAATCCCGTGAAACAAATGACACCCTGCTGCGAAAAACTGCCATCGAACTGATAAACCGCTCCAACGACATGCATCGCAGCCTGGATACCCTGAAACAGGCTTTTGTGAAAAACAATCCCGACGCAGCCTATTCTGCGGCGCTGCTTCGCTACGATTATGATTTGATGCGAAACATCGACAACTATGAAAAGGCGTTTCATGCGCTCTCGGAGAGGGTGCAGGATTCCCCGGCGGGGATACTGGTAAAGAATTACATCGCGAGCGTCCTCGCGTCCAAAGTGGGAGCTACGGCTCCCGATTTTACGCTGAAAGCGCTGGACGAACAGGAGATCACGCTGTCGAACTTCAGGGGAAAATATGTTTTGATTGATTTCTGGGGATCGTGGTGCGGCCCGTGCCGGCAGTCGAGTCCGCTGCTGGTCGAACTGTATGACGAACTGAAACGGAAGAACGCCAATATCGAATTTATAGGCGTCGCATGCAGCGAACAGAACGATGAAAACTGGATAAAAGCCATCAATGATGATCACCTCGCGTGGATACACCTGAACGATTCCCATTCGCCAAAAGGCAAATCCATTCAAAAACAGTATGCCATACGCGGAGTACCCACGAGCCTGCTGATCTCGCCCGAAGGGAAAATCCTGCACCGTGAACATCCGGTATCAATCATATCAAAGGTGAAAAAAGAAGTTATCAACGAACAGTAATCCGTCATCCGGGCGCCGCTGTACCGGACGGCGGCGCGCCTTACGGATGATACATGTCCGCATGCCTGTGGCACAGCCTGACCGTATCAAGAGCCGATTCCGCCATACTCACAGAGGCTTCCCGATTGATAATATGGATGGCAAACAGTTCGTCTTCGACAGCGTAGCCTTCACTGGCATCACCCAGATACACAGTTTGCAGACTGTCATTATCGGCAATCTTCATCTCCAGACCGGCAGACGACGACCAGGCGACCGATGCCTTCTCGAACGAAGCCTTGAAGGACGCTTCGAACGGAAAACAACTGTGAAAATTCAGCCCGCCTTCCACTTTTACAAAAACATCCCTGTCACGGTAATGCCAGCGGGCAGATACATAATCGTGACGGCTCAATATGCCTGGAACCGTTTTCGCCTCTACGACGTCGGGCATCCCAAGCATATACCGGAGAAAGTCGATGTCGTGAATGACCAGATCGAATAAGGCGCCTCCGGACGAACCGAAATCTGTCCTGAGCCGGCTCCATTCGCCCCAGTTCGGGACGCCGGAAAAACGCGTTGCGGAAATAAAATTCAATTTCCCGTAAACACCGCTCCCGTACATCTCTTTCAGCCTTGCATACGCAGGCATGAAACGCACCACATGGCCTACATACAGGGTCAGACTCTGCCGTTTCGCCTCGGCGATAAGCGCCTCTCCTTCCACCGTATTCAGCACAAAAGGCTTTTCGATAAAAACATGAAGACCCTCTTTCAGCGATTTCATCGCCATTTCATAGTGCAGCCGGGTATGGACACAGACAAACACGGCGTCCGGCGATTCTTTTTCGAAGCAGCGTTCCAGACTGTCGTACGTAGGGATTCCGGCAAGTTTTTCCCGCGGAATATCGCCCGTATCCATATTCCCGCCGACCTGACTCGCCGAACGGATATTGCTGTCGACGATTGCGCACAATTCCATCCGGTCGCTCTCAAGAATATTTCCTGCATGAGTCTTTCCCATAAACCCGAATCCGATAACAGCTACACGTATTTTTTTTATATCCATAATATATATCATTAAAATATTCCACGAAAAAAAACAGCAGGAGGAAAGAAACGGACAGTAAAAATGAATCCCGGCGCAAAACCTTCCGCCTGCTGTCGAGAAGACAAAAATAAGGCAAATATTCGGATTTTCCGTCATCAAGGCAAAAAAATGCGACTGCGCATAAAACGCTCGCAGCACGAAACCGCCTTTCTGCAAACATGAAACACGCCGCGACGGAAAAGTAGCTGCCAAAACCTGCCGCATATCTGCCGTGCCGCATCTGCTGCAGGCTTATACTGCGCGCGGTGTGATTTTGCGATATTATTCTACTGACTTCACAAAATTATGCCGGGTACAGTATATCTTTCATAGCATCTCAAAAAAAGATTTAGCCACGGAAACGCTTTCCATTAAAATTAAAATATTATTTCTACCTTTGTGCACTAAAAAAACAGGCCGTTCATGCGTGAGAAAATTATCATCCTCGATTTCGGGTCACAGACCACCCAACTGATTGGACGCAGAATCAGAGAATTAAACATGTACTGCGAGATATTGCCCTACAACCGTTTCCCTGAAGGAGACGACTGCATCAAAGGGGTCATTTTTTCAGGCAGCCCCTATTCGACAAGCGACAGCAATGCGTTCAGGACGGATTGGACTGCTATTCTACAAAAATATCCGGTACTGGGCATCTGCTACGGCGCCCAGTTGATGGCAAGCGATTCGGGCGGGAAAGTCGAATCGGCCGCCGTACGCGAATACGGCAGAGCACATCTTTCACACATCGACGACGGCGACCCGCTGCTAAAAGGCGTAAAGAATGGTTCGCAAGTCTGGATGTCGCACGGCGATACCATCACACAGTTGCCCCCGTCATTCAGGATTATCGCAAGCACGAACGATGTGAAGGTTGCCGCATACCGAATCGACGACAAACCGGCGTGGGGAGTGCAGTTCCACCCCGAGGTGTATCACACGGAAGACGGAATGCGCATTCTGGACAATTTCCTCCACATATGCGGCTGCACGAAAGACTGGACGCCCGCATCGTTCATCGAGTCGACAGTTGCCGCACTGAAAGCGCAGTTGGGAAACGACAGAGTGATTCTGGCGCTGTCTGGCGGCGTAGACTCGTCCGTGACCGCCGTTCTGCTGAACAGAGCTATCGGTAAAAACCTCACCTGCATCTTCGTAGACCACGGTTTGCTGCGCAGGCACGAATTTGAACACGTCCTGCGCGATTACGTGCATCTGGGGCTTAATGTCGTCGGGATAAACGCCAGCGAAAAATTCTACAGCCGTCTGGCCGGAGTGACAGACCCCGAACAGAAACGAAAAATCATCGGTAAAGGATTCATTGACGTTTTCGAGGAAGAAGCACAAAAACTGAAAAACATCAAATGGCTTGGACAGGGAACGATTTATCCCGACGTAATCGAATCGCTCTCCATCACCGGCATGGTCATCAAAAGCCATCACAACGTGGGCGGCTTGCCGGACAGGATGAAACTCAGACTGATAGAGCCGTTGCGCCTGCTTTTCAAAGACGAGGTGCGCCGCGTCGGTACGGAACTGGGCATGATGCCGCATCTTATCAAACGTCATCCCTTCCCCGGTCCCGGACTGGGTATCCGCATACTTGGCGACATCACGGAAAAGAAGGTGCGCATTTTGCAGGATGCAGACGATATCTACATCTCGCTGATGCGTGAATGGGGACTGTATGACACTGTCTGGCAGGCAGGCGCCATCTTACTGCCGGTACAGTCAGTCGGCGTGATGGGCGACGAACGAACCTACGAAAATACCGTCGTCCTGCGTGCCGTAACTTCGGCCGATGCAATGACGGCCGATTGGGCGCAATTGCCGTACGATTTCCTGGCCAAAGTGTCGAACGAAATCATTAACAGGGTGAAAGGCGTCAACCGTGTGGTCTACGACATCAGTTCCAAGCCCCCCGCTACAATTGAATGGGAATAGTTCCATTCACATAAATATTTATTGAAATGAGTTTTATAAGAAATGAGATGACAACTTCGGACATGTTTATGCATGTCTACAGTGGCATATATACGGAAAAGGGTTGGAACAAAAAATCAATGAATTGCTGACAAACCGGGGCTACAGGCTGAAACACGGCTTTTCAGAATCTTTAAAAACAGGTGTTTCGTCCTCGAAACACGCCATTTTGTACATAAAACATACGACTGGGAATATTTTTTCAAAGAAATGCTTGGTCAATTGAAAGACTTTTTATTCCTTTGCAAGTGATAAAAATATATTGTATAACGAACTAAATTAATTTGCCTATTGCATAACATTACACGTAAACCAAATAAATTGAAATGTAATGAATAATTTGAAAACGATGACCGATGAAGAATTGGTCGTCCTTTATATGCAAGGCTGCAATCCTGCATTCGACGTTTTATTGGGCCGCCATAAGAGCAGTGTCTACGCGTACATATATTATACTGTACACGACAGCGACTTGACCGAAGATATCTTTCAGGAAACTTTCCTGAAAGTAATCACGACAATCAAGCAGGGACGTTATACGGAAAACGGCAAGTTCAAAGCGTGGATTATGCGTATAGCCCACAACTTGATTATAGACAATTTCCGTCAGGAACGTAACGAGAATGCCATTTCGAACGACGAACTGGATATCGATCTGCTTAA
>JAIRLL010000141.1 GCA_031259505.1 Tannerella sp. | reverse complement strand
GGCAGTTTTTTCCATGCAAATCTGAAATATTTCCCCGTGACGGGCTTGAATGAAAGCGTCGTTTGGGCAAGCGCGCCCGGCGGAATATTCGTTACTTTCAGAAACTCCCTGCCGTCGCTGCTTGCTTCCAGAAAGCGTTCGCTTCCGGCAGGTTGAAACATGCCTTGAGCGCCACCACCGACAACCGTCAATGCCTGTACGCTTACAGAATGTGGAAATTCAAACTGTATCCATGCACTTTGGCCTTCGGGGGCGAAAGGTAATAACGAAGATTTAACAAGGTCGCCATCGGTCAACTGTGCCAGCGTGAAAACGCCGCCGCTCGAAGTGATTTTGGGATTAAGTTCCGACAGCGAGATTTCACTTTCGGGTATGCGCCAGGCAATAACAGCCGCGTCTGCGTAATAGTCGGGCGACTTGTACGGCGAACTGCCCATACCGCCTTCCGCTCCGAGGTTTTGAAACGGTCCCGCAACGGAATATGGCTTTGGCAGCGTTCCCGAGTAAGGTTTGCCGCCTTCAATGCGAATCTCCGTCCAGACATATTTTTTCATGGCTTCTTCGGGTTTGACCCACGGGCCGCCGCTTTCGCTCCAGCCGGGCGAACCGGCAATAGCCATTTCCAGTCCCAGTGAATCGGCCAGTTCCGCAGTAAAGCGAAATGCGTCTTTCCATTCGGGCGTCATATAGACTAACCTTTTTTCGACCACCGGCGGCGTAGCCAGTCCGGCGTCGAAATTCTGGAAGCCGCCGATGCCGACGCGTTTCATCCATTCCAGATCGGCGCGAATACCTTCTTTTGTGATATTACCGTTCATCCAGTGCCACCAGACGCGAGGTTTGGCTTCTTCCGGCGGAGCGAGAAAACCCTGTTCAAGTTTTAACGCACTCTCGTTAAGATTGCTGTTCCTGTCCATGCAGGACAAACTGAAAAGCCCTGTTAACAACATTGCCACAATGCAGATGGAGTTATAGGCAGTTTTTGATTTTTTGTACATAATGCTATTTATTTATAGTTTATTAAATTTACTGAACCATGGGTACGTTTCAGATTGTCGCGTCCGTTCGGACGAGGTTCTGTCTCACACACCACGCAGGCAGAACCTGCATGAATCGAACGGGTTGGAACTTCGTCCGAACAGCGCCATGCGACAATTTGATATGCACCCTGAAAACTTGTCATTTGAATTATTACTACTCCCAATTTGGATTCTGAACCAAATTTTCATTCAATAACATTTCGGAGTATGGAAACGGGAAAAGTTCATCGCGTCCTGTCACGAAGTCCTGTGCTATTCCTGCATAGGGCAACGTTTCAATATTGTAGTCGCCCGGATTGCCGTTTTCGGGGTCCGTACCTGCTTTATACCCCAGAAATGTGTATGTAAAAGCGCCTCTGCCTGCAAGTTCTTTTGCCGCATCACCCCAGCGTATCAAGTCGAGATAGCGGTCGCCTTCGAGCGCCAATTCAGCTCTCTTTTCATCTTTCACATCCTGAAGATTTAGCGATGACAACGCTTCGAGACCGGCGCGGGTACGTACCGTGTTCAATGCAGCCAATCCTTCGGTAATCTTTTGCCCCGACAAGACACATGCTTCGGCATAATTCAACAGCACTTCAGAGTATCTCATCCCTGGCCAGTTTGTTTTGCTGAAGATATCCTGGTCTGCGGTGTAAATAAACAAATCTTCCTTATATGTATTCATTTTCCCGCGCATGTATCCCACGCTGCTGGAAAGCAAACCCTGTTTCCACCAGAATTTACCGATTGCCTCTGTGCGTGTAGCAGCTTCTCCGAGCGCAATAAACCTGTCCAATACATCTTCATAATCCCAAACGGTGCCGACATATCGGTTTTTGCCCTTTTCGCCGCGTGCAATCATAAAGTCGTAAAAGTTTTTGGTATAATTTGCCGCTTCACCGAAACCGATATGAATTCCACCCGGCATTTGGACAAAATCCAGACGCCAGCCCAACTGAAGGGTTCTGCGATCCTGTTCGAGATTATAATTGGGCTGGTCGCTGTCTTCAATATTCCATTCCCACACATATTCCCTGCAAAAATCCGACTTGGGACGGTAAAGAGCCGAATAATCGTCAATCAATCCATACAGGTTGGAGTGAATAACAGTTTCGAGCGAACTTATGGCAGCGGCATAATCGCCTTTCCACAGTTGCGCCTTGCCGAGCAGCGCATAAGCAGAATGTTTGGTGACGCGCCCGCCGATAGCCGCCTGACCGTCTATTCCCGGTTTTGACGGGAGCCGGCTGATGGCTTCCTGAAGGCTCGTTTCAACATAATTCCATAGAGAGGCCGGATCTCCGTTGGCAGGTTTTAATTCATCATCAGCCAGCACATGATCCACTAAAGGAGGCGTCCCCCAAATCTGCGTAAGATACATGTTTGCCCATGCACGCCAGAAGAAGGCTTCACCTTTTACGTTTTTTTTCTCTTCGGTATCTTCAGCCATCTTCTCTATTATCATGCTGCAAAGATAGTTAATACGATAAAGACTTGTATACAGGCCATTTCCCGAATGGTTCTGGGGATTGACGTTATCATTCGAATAAATTCCGCCCGACGCAGGAATATCGTTTGCCAAACCAGGCCACATCGAAACCCAATCGATACCTGTCTCCTGATATATCTGTTTGTAAATGTAAGCGATAAGCGCCCGGGCATCGGCGTCGGATGCAGTCGCATAATACTCGTCCGAATTGATAACCCCGCGTTGAGGTATATCCAGAAGATTTTCATTGCAGGAACTTATTATCAATGACATGACTGCGCAAATAGCGCAAATAAATATATTTTTCATATTTGTTGCTTTTTAAAATTTGACATTAACACCGAAAACAATGGATTTCATCGAAGGATAGTTGATTTTGTCCATTCCGATTGTATTTGTGTTCATAGCGCCGGGAGTATAATCCGTACTTGACATGGATTCCGGATCATTGCCGGGATAATTAGTGAAAGTGATAAAGTTTTCCAGCGAAACAAATGCCCTGAACGCTGTCAGTTGCAGCGATTTGAGGATTGAAGGCGAAATGCTGTATCCCAATTGTATCTGCTTGATTTTGAAATAGGAAGCATCAAACACCCAGAAGTTCGACGATGCATAATCGGTATTATACTGTGGTAGCGGTCTGGGCTGTGTTGCGTCAGGATTTTGAGGCGTCCAGCGTTCGGTAAAAATAAATTCCGGATAATTGGCCACAGGCAGATCAAACCGGTAAATACCAAGAAAACTTTCATTGCCCTGAACGCCTGTGCCGAACACCTTCAGGTCAACGCCTTCATATTCGAGGCTTAACGTAGCGCCGTACGTAAAATCGGGAATACCCGATCCGGCATAACCCAAACCGTCGTCGGAGCCAAGTTCCTCTGCCGTTTTGTAAACAGGGAAGCCGGTCTCGGGGTCAATATGGTCGTTAATTTTTGTCCTTATATACCAGATCGGATAACCTGCTTCGAAAAAGGTAACAGGCAGAAACCAGTTTGTCCCTCCTGCCGTGCGACCTGTCTTGCCATACGGGCTTTCTATTACATTATTCTTAATAGTAGTAAGGTTGGCGTCGAGGCTATATTTCAACTTTCCAATCCGGTCTTTATAGGACAATTCAAATTCAAGTCCCGAATTTTTGATTTTGCCTGCATTGACAGTCTGCTGTGTTGCTCCTGAAACCGCAGGGGCGCTGATTGTTGAAAGCATATTGGTTGTATATTTTTCGAACCAGTCAACGGTAAGCGACAGACGGCTGTTCAAAAATCGTGCGTCAAGGCCGATATTTGTCTGCCGCGACTCTTCCCACGACAGGGTCGGGTTGGGCAATATGTTCGAAGGATAGGCGCCGGTTATCAAACCCGACGAGTTTGTCATTGAATAATAATAGCCTGCACCATCTCCACCCAGAGAAAGTGATGCGGAATAGGGATAGTTAAACAGCGAACTGATATTCCCATTTATCCCCCACGACCCTCTCAATTTCAGGCTCGACAGTATGCCGGAAGCAACGACGTCCTGCATAAACTGCTCATTTGAAATGTTCCAGTTGCCAGAAAACGACGGGAAATATCCCCAGCGATTTTTAGCTGCAAGTTTCGACAAATCGTATGCATCGGCGCGGAAAATGCCTTGCAGGGTATAGCGATTGTCGTAGGTCCAACTCAACCGTCCGAAATAGGAAATGTTTGAATTGACATTGATATTGCCGGCCAATACGTCGTTGGCGTCTGCCGACGAATAGTCTAAATAACGGTAATTCTCTGCTTCACTGGTCAATAAATTCGTATTGCCGCTTTGATATTCCACGTCATTGCGCGCATATTGCATTCCGGCCATCACTGCAATGTCATGTTTGCCGAAAGTGTGAAGATAATTTGCGAAATTTTCCCATTGATAAAAGAAACTGTGAATGTTGGATGCTTGAAAAGTTCCATTTTCGAATTTCTGCATATCGTTCCAGTAATATGGAGGCACGTAGCGTGTGTTGTAAGTGTTGTTGATACGGTATCCAAGCCGTGAAGTGACCGTCAGACCGTTAACGGGTGTGAAATCTCCGTAGACGGTACCGTTCACATTTGTTCTCCAGGTCTGATCATCCGCATAGTCTATCATTCCGTATGGATTCCAGAGGTCAGAATTCATCAGTATTGAATTGCCATATATTTTGCCGTTTCTTCTGAATACGTTCCAGCCTGCGGTTTCCGCTGCCAGGAGGAAGGGTGGAGCGTCGCTGTCGTTTTCGTACACAACCGGTACGGTCGGGTCATAGTAGTATGCTCCGCCAATAGCGCTTCCGGTACCGGTTCCCATCGGGCCTCCGTTTTCGGAGACGCCTGAGCTGTAGCCTCTTTCAATCGAATTGGTGGTACCCATCGTCAGCCAGGGTTTGATATTGTAGGAAGCATTGATCTGGGCGGATAATCGTTGATTTATATCCTTGTCGCCTGTCACTATACCGTTGTTGTGAATGTAATTCAAAGCCACATACAAGGCTCCGTCCTTGTTGCTCCCCTCAAAACCAACCGTATGCGTTTGCATCAAGCCGTTTTCAAAAATCTCGTCCTGCCAGTCCATATCGGCGTTTCCAAACGAACTCTCGAGCGCCTGTCCCGACTCAATCCAGAATTGTTTAAACTGCGCGCCATTCATCATCTTTATTTTCCGCGCTTCCGACGAACTTGCAAGTTGCATGTTGTAGAATATCCTGCCTGTGCCGGCATTGCCTTTTTTGGTGGTAATCAGCACCACGCCGTTACCGGCTTCGGCGCCGTAAACCGCAGCGGAAGAGGCGTCTTTCAATATTTCTATTGACTCGATGCTCTCCTGATTCAGGTATCTGATGTCTGTGACTTTCAGCCCGTCGACAATGTACAGCGGATCGGAACTGCCTGTGCTCGAATACCCCCTGATCCTGAACGTAGCCACTGCATTTGGCGCTCCCGATGTGGCCAGCACCTGCACGCCGGCGACTTTACCCTGAATGGCATGTGCCACGTCTTCCGACAGACGGTTTTCAAGATCCTCTGTTTTAACCGTCCCGATTGCTCCGGTCACGTTACTTTTCTTTTGAACGCCATAGCCAACCACTATTATTTCATCCAGCGCCCTGGTGTCTTCCGAGAGACTGACCACTATGGGATTGCGCCCTCCTCCTGCGGATAATACGCTTATTTCCTGCGTGATATATCCGACATACGACACTTGCAGCGTCGCATTCTCTGCTACGGACAGTGAAAAATTCCCGTCCACGTTCGTCACTGTTCCATTGGTGGTACCTTTCTCCACCACATTCGCACCAATAACCGGCTCGTCCGTCTCGTTGTCGACGACCGTACCCGTGATGCGGGTTCTGCTCTGCTGCGGTTCGGGCGTTACCTGCGAATCGCCGCCGCGTGCGCTTGCCATCCCTATCCCTGTTATCAGGAGAAAAAAGGACAGCATCATAATCT
>JAIRLL010000114.1 GCA_031259505.1 Tannerella sp. | reverse complement strand
GCGCTGGGCGTAACAGGCAGTTAAGCGGAAGTAGCACAGCGTATGAACAGCGGGACGGGCGCAGATGAGCTTTCGCAAAAAGGAAAATCAGTGATGGGTTTGCGTTGCGACCCTCTTTCCGAAGTGCGTATCGCCGTGATTGGACTGGGACGCGGAGGCGGCGCCGTCGAACGGCTGTCGCAAATTGAAGGCACGCGGATTGTTGCCCTGTGCGACCTGCGCGACGATCGTATCAAGAAGTGTCAGGAAGAGCTGAAGAAATCCGGGCGTCCCGAAGCCGTCGTTTACACCGGCGGCGAAGAAGAGTGGAAGAAAGTGTGCGAACGCGATGATATTGATCTGATTTATAATGCAACGCCCTGGGAGTTGCACGTCCCCATTGCCCTGTATGCGATGAAACACGGCAAACATGCGGTCGTGGAAGTGCCTGCCGCTCTGACGGTCGCCGACTGCTGGGCGCTGGTCGATACGGCCGAAGAAACGCAACGCCACTGCATGATGCTCGAAAACTGCTGCTACGACTTTTTCGAGCTTACCACGCTCAACATGGCACGCAAGGGTGTTTTAGGTGAAATCTATCACGGTGAAGGCGCTTATATCCACGACTTGCGTGGTACGAAGCACAACAAAAACGGATATCATAACATGTGGCGACTGGAATATAGCAAACGCCACACCGGCAATCCGTACCCGACGCACGGACTTGGGCCTGTCGCTCAAATCATGGGTATTAATCGCGGCGACCGTTTTGATTATCTCACCTCGACATCCACGAATCAATACGGTCTGACGCTTTACGCCGAACAGACTTTCGGAAAAGATTCGCCCGAAGCGAAGGCGACGTATAAACTTGGCGACATGAACAATACGCTGATACGTACCGTGAAGGGTCATACCCTGTTGGTGGTTCACGATACGACCAGCCCGCGTCCTTACGACCGTATCCACAAAATCAGCGGTACGAAAGGCTATGCCGTCAAGTATCCGGAAGAAAAAATTGCACTCGACCCGCATGCTCATGAGTTCCTGAAACCGGAGGAGTTTAAGGCGATTATGGCGCAGTACGAACATCCGCTCTCGCGATATATCGGCGAAAAGGCAAAGGCTGTCGGTGGTCACGGCGGAATGGACTACATCATGGACTGGCGACTGATTTATTGCCTGCGCAACGGTTTGCCGCTGGACCAGGACGTATATGATGCTGCGACCTGGTCGTGTATCGTTGAGCTGAGCGAGCATTCCGTCGAGAACCGGAGCAATTCCGTCGATGTGCCCGACTTTACGCGCGGCGCATGGCAAAATGCTAAACCCTGGCCTGTTATTGACATGAAAACGGTATTCTGTTAAGTATTATAATGCATGTATACAAGAATGAGACACTGTTATTCCGGTTTATGCAAATTTGTTATGATGGCGATGGCATCGCTGTCCATGATGGCCTGTACGTCGAAAGAGACGTTTCATTGGCAAACGAAAGCGGGAGGCATGTATTTACTGTCGGCGGACAAAACCGTTGTAGGACAGTTACTCGACAATCGACCGGAAGGCATGAAGGTCGCCGGCGAAATCACACAACTGGATTCATCGACCTTTCGGATTGTCCGCCGCTATACGGCTGTCCAGGATATTGATTCTGCAAGCTTGTCGCTTGATTTCCGGCATCATTCGCGCAGTCGGTTCTGGATGATACCCGCCGTGTCGTATAACGGTAATCACTGGGGACGCGGTAAAGAACCGAAAGGTGCGGAGGAAAACGGGCATTGGCGTACTTTCTCCTATCGTCGCACTCCCATTCCGGGTGCAACATATTCGGAAGGCGACCGTTTTGCCGTGGCGACGTGGAACGATACGCCAACTAGCGAATATCAGGATTTCTCCTGTTCGCTGGCGCCGGAAGAATCGCAAACGACGCATCGAATCCTTTGGCCCGAAGAAGAATTGCCGACCATGTACAGCGGCAGAGACCGTTATGGAGATGGTTATAAAAAACATGTTCGCCTGAAAAAAGGAGACACGGTAACCCTGACTTTATACCTTGCCGTCAACGCCGTCGAACCTGACCACCAGGCGATGCATCATTTCCTGCGCAAAGCATGGGAATATGCCCAAAAACCGATTATACCCGTTTTTGATACACAAAAAATCTGGGAACTCGGCATCCGTTACGCCACCGAATCGCTTTGGGCGGAAGAGGGTTCGTTCAAAGGGTTCAGTATCGGATTAGTCGCCGACGGCGAAAAAGGCTGGAAACAGCGTCCCGGATGGAAATACGAAATCGGCTGGTGCGGTCAAAATGCCTCGCTGGCTAATTCGCTGTTGACCGACTACATCCGAAACGGTCGCACCGAATCGCTGAACAAAGCCTTGGCTACGCTCGACACATGGGCAAACAATTGTCTGCTACCCAACGGTCTGTTTGTTACGCATTATGACAACATTCTGAATCACCGGGACAATAGTGTGATGGACGCCTGCAATCTGGGTACAGCCGCGTTGAATTTCTTTGAAGCCTGCGATCTGACCCGCGCTGCCGGCGTCGGCCGACCGTTATATGAACGTATTGCTTACAATATTTGCAACTTTGTCAAAGCCGATCAACAGCCCGAAGGCTTGTACGCGCGCGGATGGACGCCGGACGGGAAATGTTTCGTTCGTGAAGGCACAATCGGCTGTTTCATGGTTCCTCCGATGCTGGAGGCTTACCGGCGTTCAGGCGATTCGACGTATCTCGTTTCGGCAATAAAAGCGTACAATTACTATCTGAACGAATTGAAAACCGACGGGTACACCACTTCCGGCGCACTGGATACATGGTGTATCGACAAGGAATCGTCAACGCCTTTGTTGCAATCGTCAATGATGTTTTACGAAATTACCGGTGAACGTGCTTATTTGGATAATGCGGTGTTCGTATCGTACTACCTTTCCACCTGGTTGTGGCATTATCATGGAATCTATCCCGAAAACGATAACTTTACGGTATATCGTTACAATACTTTCGGCGCCACGTCCGTATCCGTTCAACATCATCATCTTGACCAGTATGCTTTGTCATGGGTGTCCGACTGGATAAAACTCGCCGATCTGACAGGCGACAGTCAATGGAAAGAAAAAGCGTTGGCAATCTGGCGGAACGGAGCACAGTTAGTGTCTGACGGAACGCTGGAAATCAACGGACGCGTTCGTCCCGCCGGTTCGCAGAACGAAGCGTATTTTGAATGTAATTTTTTTTTCGAGGCAAACCGTGAGGAGCGTATCAATTCGTGGTTAGTGGCGTGGCCCGGAGCGTTTCGATTAGAGACCTTACGTCGGTTGAAAGATTTTCAGTTAAATAAATAATACAGTTATGAAAAGTGATCTTTTGTCCTGTCCACACGGGGGGATCTGTTAAATCTGTAAAATAATCAACAGGTGATTTCATAGAGTTTTCGACAAAGCAAATACTTTTCAATCGAATACGCATATATTACTGCCTTTTTTTAGATGCGTTTGCCCTGGTAGCCGATACGCAGGGACTGGTTGTACCGGT
>JAIRLL010000111.1 GCA_031259505.1 Tannerella sp. | reverse complement strand
ACGCTTTTTATGATTGCAGCAGGATGAGTTTTATTAAAATGGCCAGCGGCGTGACGTCGATTGGCGAGTATGCCTTTGCGCGCTGTATGGGGCTGAAGGAGGTGATTGTCCGGTGGTATACGCCGCTCACGGTCTCGGCTACGGTGTTCAGCGCAATTGATATGGATGCGTTGACGCTGAAGGTTCCCGAAGGCGCGGCGGCTTCCTATCGGGCGGCTAACGTGTGGAACAGCTTCGGCCGTATCCTGGTGGGCAGCGAGCCTGATCCGGGCAATAACCCCGATCCCGATCCTGATCCTGAACCCGGTCCGGGCGACGACGGGAATGAGGCGGACTTCGTCGTCGACGCAAACGGGAAGCTGACAGGCTATGCCTGCACGGGCAGCAACGCAGTGATCCCCTCGCGCGTGAAAAGCATCGGCGTCAACGCATTCGAGAATTGCAAGACGCTTGTCTCGGTCACGATCCCCCAGAGCGTGACTTCGATCAGTTCGCTGGCGTTTGCAGGGTGTACGGGCCTGAGGGAAGTGAACGTGGCATGGGATACGCCTGTCAGCATCAGCTCGCTCGTGTTTCAGGGCGTAGATCTGAGCGGCGTCACGCTCAACGTGCCTGCCGGCCGCGAAGCCGTCTACCGTAGCGCCTCCGTATGGCGTCTGTTCGGCACAATAGCCACCGGCAACGAAGCCCTGTCTGCGCCGCCGGCAGTGACCGTCCGCTACGAGGCTGGCCTCCTGACCGTCCACTCGCCGGCAGCCGAGCGCGTGAGCGTCTATTCCCTCGCCGGCGCGCTCCTGTACAGCGCCGCCAAGTCCTCCGGCCCGTCTACATTCGCCCTGCCGCACAGCGGCGCCTCCGGCGGCAGCGTCGTCATCGTCGCCGGCAGCAGCGGCTGGACAGAGAAGGTCTACGTTTACTAAACCGGTTACAAAAGGAATGATCAGTTATGAACTTATTTATTTAAAATTCTATATTATGGACAAATTTATTTTTTACATGCAGCAATTTTTTGGCCACCCCGGAATGGCGTGGTTTGTTTTAACTTTATCCGTTATCCTGCTGGTAATACGGCTCAGACGAAAGAAAGGCGAGGTGTTGCGCGGCACGACTTACATCGTCTCCAATACGCTTTTTCTGGTTACATGCGCTATCGAAATCCTGCATGTAGCCACAGCGGATAGTCCGATATGGTTTTGTACCCCCGACCGTGTAGGATGGTTATGGGCAATCATTAATTTCGTTCTCCTGGGAGGCATCGTCTATAATCAGGCGCTTTATTTCATGGATGTAATGAGCGATGTTTTTGCAAACGGTGATACGTTATGCGATTACCGGTTAGGGATCTACTCTTATCTCGGCGGCCTTGCACTCCTGATGCTTTTTGCAGCCTTTTTTCCGGCGTTCGCTTTCATTGTGATTATATTATTGGCGATTATGCAGATCGTACAGTTGGTTATGTTTTTCCGCAGTTATGGAGCTAACGTGAAAGGGGCTTTCTTCTGCTCGTTCGTTTACCTGCTTGGGAGTATCGGAACGCTGGTAGTGACTATGACTTTTGTCAGCATACTGATCATTATCATTCTGGCGCTGGCCCTGCTGTGGCTCATACTGAAAATAACCGGCATCGGTTCGAATAAACCTTTGGGCAAAGCAAAAATACACTACAGTGACGGAACCTCCGAAGAAGCCGACGAGACGGGCCGGGGTGTTTTAGGAGAAAGGTATTATAGAGGTAAGGACAGTGGAGATGAATTTGTGAAACCGTAAAAGACGGCGAATCATCGCCGGCCGTAGCGGCTGGACAGAGAAAATATTTAAATAGTGGTTAGTGGTTAGTGGTTAGTGATTAGTTAATAGTTAATAGAATGAAAATGAGAAAGAATTTGTTTACATGGGGGCTGTTCTTTGCGGCGCTGCTGTTTTCCGGTTGTGGAGACGACACGCACGGAGGCTCCGGCGACAATGAGGAACCGGAAGTGGACTACCCCGAAGGTTCCCTGCTAAATGTGGCATTGAACCCGGAAGAAGACGGTATCAATTATTATGCCACCGATGGAGAAACCGATATCGCGGTCATAAATGATCCGGAAACCGGAAGACCGGTTCTCGCCGTCGTGAGCGACCGCGTAACGGAGGATCACTTCGGTATTCTTTTTTCGGAAGAAGGCTATCCGCTGTTGTATATACACGACGATACCTATTTCGTGTTGAATAACTTTTCGGGTACGCAGGCGGATATGGCGGTTATAGACGAAACGGGCGAAATCATGGTCTATCGCAACATGGAAACGGGCGTGGACTGGGACGACGGGTTTTATGCATTTCTGAACGATCCTGTCTCTACACGGTCTATCGACTGGAAAAGACTGGGTAACGCCTTCTATGAGGAACTTAAGGAAGACGGACGACTTCTCCTGATCGGCATAGGGTACGGCATAAAAGCGATTCCGTCCATGATGAGTATGCGTACCGGAGACCCGACGGCCTTTATTGATTTTGCCTCCAATTTTGTGGATATGCTCGACGAAGCCATCCCGGACAATCGGTACATCCAAACGACCAAACTCGCCCTGGAGGGCGGCTCGTTAGGTTCCGCAGTGAGGAATATCGTGAAATGCCGCACCGATGTTTCCTACTGTCTGTCGAATACCCTGTCAGGGATGTCCGGCCTGGTGGGAGACTACATCTCCGATATAGGCCGTCCGGAAACCGAAATGAATATCATGCTGGGCGACCACATATTAATCAGCGGTTACGGCGAGATCAAGGTGACGCTGACCTGGAATAATGTGAACGATATTGATCTGCATGTGATCGACCCGAACGGCGAAGAGATCTACTGGAATCACAAAAACTCCGCATCGGGAGGCAAGCTGGATTATGATAACCGTGTTTCGCACGGCCCGGAAAATATCTACTGGCCCGAAGCTAAACTGACGGGCAATTATCTCGTAGAGGTACATCATTATGAAGGGACGACCGCCGCCAATTATTCGGTTTATATCAACGCCTTCGGGCGGAGTAAAGTCGTTACCGGGAGCATAAGCCCGGAAGAAATGAAGCTCGTGGCAGTTTTCGACGAAACCGGCATCAGTACGGATGTACGATATCTGAGCAAACCGGTCGAAAAGACGGCTGCCGTGAAAGGCCTGCCCGAAGCGTCGCCTTACCGCCGGGTCAAAACGGGTATCCCGGATCTGCAGCAACTGCGCGAACGCTTCGTCCGCAGCCCGGCGAGCCTCAACTGAGTGCAACAAAAGAAAAAAGAACATATATCTTATTTATTAATTAATTTAATCTTGAAACAAAATGAAAAAGAATTTATTAGTATTAGTAGCGGTTGCGATGACGCTGACCGCAGTGAAGGGCCAGGTGGTCGAGAGTGAGATTAAACCGGGCGTGAGCCAGCCGGCTGGCAGCGATTTTAAAGCGGAAAAAGGGCAGTTCATCCTGGAAGCGGGCTTTTCGCCATTCGAGGCAGAGGGCAACAGTATCAATCTCCAGAAGGGGCAGATCAGAGCGACGTATATGGCGTCCGACAGGATCGGTATCCGTCTGGGGCTTGGGCTGAGTTCGTTCTCGCAGAACGACGACAACGGAAAGACGGCCGAAGAATGGTCGTCTTCTACGGACAAGGCTTCCATGGTCAGTTTCTCGCCGGGTATCGCTTATTACTTCGACGGCGCCGAACGGCTGGCTCCCTACGTGGGCGTGGAAGTGACTATCTCTACCGTGTCGACTACTTCCATCACCGAAGCGCGTGATTTTAAACAGATCACCTACAACGAAGGAGGGCTGTTCAACCAGTTCGGAGGCGCCCTGCTCGGCGGCTTCAACTACTATTTCGCAAAACACCTGTTCGCAGGCGCCGAAATAGGGCTTGGCTTCGAATCCAATTCGCTGAAAAATCCGGTTATCGAAACCACCGAAGAAGGTAAGACCGCGACCGTAGAGCCGAAAAACAAGGTGGATCAATTCTCTATCGGTACGCGGTTCAATCCGTCTATCCGCCTGGGGTGGGTCTTCTAAAAAAAGGATTCAAGTGAATCAGTAAAAGTAATACACACGGAAAGAGAGCCGTGACTGGTCGCGGTTCTCTTTTTAAACCAACCTGGCAGGGCAGTCAATGCAAGTATCCTGTAATCATGGATATCAATGACGACGGACGCGCCCCGTCAAGGCGGCGGAGAGTATTGAATGAATGATAAGACACTATTAATTATAAACCTGAAATATTGAAAATTATGACAAAGAATGAACAGTGGTCAAAAGCGACCGCAATGATTTTTAACGGGATACTGCTGTATTCCATAGCCGGAATACTGCACTCCATTGTCGACCCGATCGAATCGATCATGTCGGCAGCAAACACCTTTTCGCCTTTTGCCGGCGGCGGCAACGTCCCCGGAGCAGACGGACTTTCGAATTTCCTCTTACTGCTGACTGCCGCCATCATTGGCGGTTACGTGATGTACATGCTGGGACTGGGACGTTTTGCCGAAATACTGGATGCCGGCGACAGCGCGGCCGTCAGGAAAATCCGTACGGGCGTTATTCTCGGAATGGTGGGCGAGGTGATGACTCAGTTTCCTCTCGTCGGATGGCTTATCGGCGGGATTATCAACATTGTCGCCTTTATCCTGATGATGACAGGCTATTCTGCATTGAAAAGTTCGCCGACATTTCCGGCCGCAGCACGCAGCGGCGCAGGCAAACTGTTTGCTTCGCAGATTCTTCTGATCATAGGGACACTACTCGGATGGATTCCCTTTATAGGAGGTGTTTTTGAAGGCATACTGGATCTGGTGGCCTTTATCCTGCTGCTCGTCGGATGGGCGGCAATCAAAAACACACGCCCCGAGGCGCCGGCATATTCGATGCCCGACATGCCGCAAGCCCCTCGCCCGTGAAATGACGAAACAAAGAAAAACAAATTAAAATGAATAAACTTTAGTATTATGAACGCAAGAAAAAAACTTGATTATGTAACCGTCCTGAGCGAAGGATTCAGGTACGGTATGAAGAATGTCCCCTCGTTGCTGGGGGCGCTTGTCCTGTGGATTGTCACGATATGGATTCCGTACGTGAACGTGGGCACAACGATAGCCATCTGTACGCTGCCGCTGCTGTTGAGCCGTGGCGAAGTGTTTTCGCCACTCACTATCTTTGACAAAAAGTACTACCGCTACATGGGCGAATATTTCCTGACTTTCGGCCTGATGGCAATAGGCATCATCGGAGCGGCGCTGTTCCTGTACATTCCCGCCATTGTCGTGTCGCTGGCCTGGTCGCTCGCCATCCTGCTTCTGCTCGACAAGGGACTTAACGCGGCCGAAGCCATACGGATGAGCAACAAGCTGACTTACGGTAACAAATGGACCATATTATTCGTCACGGTAACGATCTGTATCGCTTCCTTCATCGTCTGGACGATTATCTCCATGTTTTTCGCAATGATCAGCTATCGCATCATTATCGGAGCGGATTCTCTGGAATCCATGGGGATAGCTTCCGTCATGGTGGGTTTCATTTCTATTCTTGTGCTGCTGGCTCTGATTGTTGCGACCATGGCATTCTTTATCGGATGCCAGGCCTCCATCTACGGCACGCTTTCGAAAAACATCGAAGAGCAGCATTGATGTGCAGCGCCGCATTGTACATGCGCAGTCATACTGCCGGTTTTTTGCCATATCGGGGGATAGGTGTACCGGCAGTAACCGGGGCGGGGAACTGTTCCCGCTCCGGTTTTCCTGAAACGAAGTTCGACGGTAGTCAAAGGCAGGACTTTGCGGGGAGCGTAGCGACGCGGCAATTCGGGTTCGGATTACTGTCAGCCCGCCGGATTGCTTCACGCCTGCCAGTGACATGTTTCGTTAGTTGCTTACTGTCAGCCTGCTGGATTGCTTCGTTCCTACCAATGACATGTTTCGTTATTTGCTTATTATCAGCCCGCTGGA
>JAIRLL010000231.1 GCA_031259505.1 Tannerella sp. | reverse complement strand
CTTTTTTTGCAGCCGAGCCGGTGTTCCAGTGTCCGCTTCCCTTTTCGTAATAGTCTTCTTTGTCGACCCTGACCTGAACGGAGTCATTCAGGTACGACCCGTTTGTCTCGCCGTCGATGTCGGAGGCAATCACCTGAAAGTCTTCGACAGGGAAGGCGCTAAAAAGTGCGGAATAATGTCCCTCGGCATCGGTCAGCGCCGGATGTGCAAAATTATCCCCGTCTTTGACTTCAACTTTAATGTCCGGCACCGGCTCGCCGGCACGGTTGGTCACTTTCCCCTGAAACGTGAACATGGCATACGGTACGCCATATTCCACCGGTGTTCCTTTGTCGCATCCCGAAAAGCCCAGTATGGACACTAATCCGGCTAAAACCCAGTTTACACCTTTCATTAGAATGTGATACGTTTTCTTCAGCAAATTTATTTCTTTCATATAACTTCTGTTTTTATTGAAGATGAATGAAAGCAGGTATTTGCTGCATGGCAGTCCGGAAAAAAACACAAATAAAGCCTAAAGAGACACAATGAGAAAAGATGTTTTGGACTTCATAATATGTATATATAGTTTCTATATGTGTACATATAATCTGAGTTCGGTATAAGAAATAGCCGTTTATGGCTTATATATCAATAAAGAACTTCGTATTCACATAATTCCATAAGTTTCAAAATTTACTTTGTCCACGAATTGCACGAATTTACACGAACTGACATGAGAAAATTCGTGTAATTCGTGGACATCTCCGACTGCCGGCCGGCGATTCATTTTCTTTGTGGAATCAGTTTGGATTGCTTCACAAAACTATGCCGGATACGGTATAAATACGTATTTTTGCAGCATGATTGTCGACATACATAAAATGAAGGAAAATGTTGTGGAATACCTGTTTCACATGTGGCAGGCAGAAGACCTGATACGCGCCTGCGGATTTGATATCGAGGCGCTCAGGCGTTCCGTCGTCGACCGTTGCGACCAGCCGGAAGAGGTCAGGCGGCAAACGGTTCGCCGGTATGAGGAACTGATCGAAATGATGCAGGCCGAGGGGGTGGAGGAGAAGGGTCATGTACGGTTATGCAGAGACGTGCTGACGGAACTTTCCGATCTTCATCTGCGACTGCTGAGGGAACCGGGCGAAACGGCCTACGGCGCCGTCTACGGCCAGACGCTGCCATGCATCGTGCAGTTGCGGGCAAAATCCGGCGGAACGGAAATGACGGAAATCGAGACATGTTTTACGGCCGTTTACGGTTATCTTCTGCTACGTCTGCAAAAAAGGGAAGTAAACGCCGAAACGGCGGAAGCCATCAGGCAAATCAGTACGCTACTGAATTTTCTGGCAGAAAAGTACGCCTCGATCCGGATGTAAAGGTCATTCGCGATCTACCTGTTCGTCCCTTCAAACAGGTCGTGCGTGACTTTTTCTTCCTTCTTCTGCGCCCTGAAATTGTTGAACGTATAGTTCAGCGACAGCGTGAGCAGAGGCGATCGGGGATAGATGACGGTTGCGGACGTCATGTTTGCGCCGTTTTTCGTATCCACGTATTTTGCGGTCGAAAGGATATCTTTCACGTTCAGTGTGGCGGAAAGTTTTCGGTTGAACAGTTGCTGGCGCACCGAGAAGTTGAAGTAGAAAAACTCGTCGACCCGCCCCTGCGTGCTTACCGATGGCCCTACGAAATAGCTTTCGAGTCTCATGCGCGTGTTTTTTGCCACGTCGAAATTGTGATTGAAAGCGAACTGCCAGTTCAGGCTTTTCCCGTCCTCGCCCCTCTTGTATTCGTTCGCAATGGTGTAGTAGAACAAACTTCCGTTGACGTCCATATCCCACCATTTTGCAGCCCGGATGGTGGCGCTCAGTTCCGCGCCTGTCGCATAGTCGTTGCCCACGTTTGCCATCGAGTCGAGCGTGACGCCCGTATGGTAGGGCACGCGCACGCGCTCGATTTTGTCCGTGCGGCGGCGGTGAAATAAAGTTGCGGCGGCAGTATGCTGTCCTGCCGTCCTGCTGTAGGTCAGTTCGATGGCATTGGTATATTCAGGGCGGATCTGGGGATTGCCGCACTGCGCGGTGTAGTAGTCGACGTATACGACATACGGTTCCATGTAGAACAGTTGCGGCTGCGTGATACGTCGCGAGTAGCCCAGGTTCAGGCGGTTATTGTCGTCGAACGCGTATGCGAGATGCGCCGAGGGGAAGAGGTCGAACCTGTCCCACGTGTGACGCGCCCATGCTTCGCTGTTTTCCAGCTTGCGGTGGATAAATTCTCCCCGCAGACCGGCCTGGTAGCTGAAACTGCCGTGAGTGTTCGAAAGCATCGCATACAGAGCATGTATGTCTCTGCGGAAAACGAAACGGTTGTACAGGTCGTCACGGCGTTCGAAATCGCCCTTCGACGGATTGTAGAAATCGACCGTGTAGTCGCCGTCTTCGGTATAGGTGAAGAAATAGTATCCGGCCTCGAACCTGCCTGCCCTGTCGCCGAACGGACGGACGTAGTCGAGATTGCCCTGCGCCGTGAGGCGATACTCCGCTTCCCATGCCCTGTGTCCCTGCACCCTGTTGCCGGACATGTCGAAGAGGTCGGTATAGAAAAACTCCATCGCATCGTGCTCATAGAAAGAGAAGAAGGAGCCTTTCAGCAGATGACCGCCGTCCGAAATGCGATGCTCGAAGCCGACGTCGCCACGGAGTGTCAGGTCGTGCAGCCGGACGAAGTCGTGCCCGTCGTACGAAGCGACGGTTTCCACGTCCGAAATGTCCTGCAGATAAGAATCCTCGTAGTGAAGATACCCGCCGCGGTTGCGCACGCGGTATCGCGTCTCCAGCGCCCCCGACCATACAGTTTTGCCTCTGTACCAGTCCAGTCCGCTGCGAAGGGCATACAAATCCACGAAACTTTTCCGTTCGCCCGTGGCGCGCGTGGTCGTCAGCAACCCGTCCGCGCCGACATGCTTCAACTGGTCGAAATCGCTGACCAGATACCTGCGCGAAACCTCGCCCGACGTTTGCCAGCGCAACCCGCCGTTCCCGTACGAAGCCAGAAAATCGACATTGCGCGATGCCACCGTGCTGCCCGCCGCGTTTACCATCCCGCTCCATCCGTCGCCGGTCTGTTTTCGCGTATTCACCTGAATGATTCCCGCGATGCCGTCGGCCTCGTTTCTTGCCGACGGGGCGCTGATGATTTCGATGTTTTCTATCTGTCCGGCGGGAATCTGTTCCAGCGCGGCGCTGCCCTCCACCGTAGCCGGCTTGCCGTCGATATAGACCTTAAACCCCGAACTGCCGCGAAACGTTAGTTCACCGTTGGCATCCACTCTGACCGAGGGTGTCTGTTCGAGAATGTCGATAGCCGTACCGCCCGAAGCCGAGATAAATCCCGAAACTTCGATCACTTTCCTGTCGAGCCTGTATATCACCGGTCGGCGGCGGGCAACGACTTCGACTTCCGACAGTTCCATATCCGAAGGACGCAGCAGAATATCGGGATGAATGATGTTACGGTTCTTTCCGGCCAGGCTCAGGTCGAATCGCTGCGTCGCAAAACCTACAAAAGAAACGGAGATAAAGCAGTCGCCGGCGCGATTCGTCCCGAGCGAAAATATGCCGTCGCCATCCGTCGAGACGCCCGTAATCAGCGTCGAATCGGGCGTATACAACAGGACGTTTACTCCGGTCATGACCTCGCCGGAAACATCCTCCACCACGCGCCCGGTCACCGTCCACTCATCCTGCGCCTGCAATCCCGTAAAGCACAGGAATGAAATACATACGACTGAAAATCTGTTCATAATTTATGATTAATAGAAACTTTCCGGCAGATACACGTTTTCGATATTTTCGTCGATTGCCGGTTTGAACAGCGGAGCGATGTCGTCGGGCGTAAATCCGGCGATGCCGCAGCCGATTTCCGTAACAAGAAATGTCAGTTCGGGATGCGCTTTGGCAAACGACATAAATTCATCCGCAAAGGGTTTGATTTCCGCCGCCGAGTCGAACATGGTCGGGATGGCATAGGTTTGACCCTGCAAGCCTGTACCCTGTCCCCATACTGCACCCCATTTCATGGCCAGCGCCGCCGCGCCGCCGCCGTGAAAACCGTCCAGGTTACTGCCGAAGACGAAGATTTCGTCTTTTTCCAGTGATTTGATCCATTTCGGAGAAGTTCTGCGTGTTGTCATATCTTTCGTTTCTGTTAATTAAAATATAGCCTGTTTAGCGGCGCAAAAATACAATTGTTTTTTGACAGTGGCAAACTCAAAAACATTAAATTCTGTTTTTCAGCAATACAGGAAGATTCACTCCGCTCCTCCAGGAACTGTTCATCTTGCCTTTGACTGCCGTCGAACTTCGTTTCAGGACTTTTCGCAAAATAATGCCGAGTACATTCAGAGAAAACAGGCAGAAAACCTGAATTATTGAATGAAGCGACGGTTCACTGTTCAGATATGTACGTGTTTTATTGTAAATTCTGAAAATTCTGAAATTATGTAAATACGAAGTTCTCTAAGGCAGTATTTCAGCGGTCGGCGTTTCGCAGTTCTTCTTCGAACCAGGCGATGGTCTTCTTCAGACCTTCTCTGAGCGCGACGGAGGGCGTCCAGTTAAGTATTGTGCGCGCTTTGTCGATGACAGGGCGTCGCTGCATGGGATCGTCGCCGAGCGGCGGGAGATAGACGGTTTTGGAGCCGGAGCCGGTGAGGTCGATGATGATTTCCGACAGTTCCCTGATGGTAAATTCTTCGGGATTTCCGAGGTTGACAGGCCCTGTGATATGGTCGGAGGTTTTCATCATGGCGACAAATCCCCGTACAAGGTCGTCGCAATAGCAGAAACTGCGCGACTGGCTGCCGTCGCCGTATATCGTAATATTCTCGTTTTTCAGTGCCTGGATGATAAAGTTGGACACTACGCGTCCGTCGTGCGGATGCATGTGCGGGCCGTATGTATTGAATATTCGCACCACTTTGATGCGGACGCCGTTTTGGCGGTGGTAATCGAAGAAAAGCGTTTCGGCGCACCGCTTGCCTTCGTCGTAGCAGGAGCGTATGCCGACGGGGTTGACGTGTCCCCAGTATTCTTCGGGCTGGGGATGAACGGTCGGGTCGCCGTACACTTCACTGGTCGACGCCTGCAGTATCTTTGCCTTTATCCGCTTGGCAAGCCCCAGCATGTGGATGGCGCCCATGACCGACGTTTTCACCGTCTTGATGGGATTGTACTGGTAATGAATGGGCGAGGCGGGACATGCCAGGTTGTAGATTTCGTCTACTTCCGCGTAATAGGGCGCGGTCACGTCGTGACGGACGAGTTCGAACCGGGGATTGTCGCACAGGTGCATCACGTTTTTCTTCCTGCCTGTGAAATAATTGTCCAGGCAGATGATTTCGTTTCCGCCGGCCAGTAATTTTTCGCAAAGGTGCGATCCCAGAAATCCTGCGCCGCCCGTAATCAGTATCCTTTTCATAGAGAATGTCTTTTTCCGGTTAATTACTTTCCGATACAGAAATAGCTGATCCCGGCGTTTCGCATCTCCTCTTCGTCGTATATGTTTCTTCCGTCGAAGATGACCGGGTTTCGCATCAGTTGCCTGACTTTGTTCAGGTCCAGTATCCGAAATTCTGACCATTCCGTGACCAGGAGCATGGCGTCGGCATCCTGCAGCGTTTCGTAGACGTCGCGACAGTAGTTGACAGCGAGGCCTGTCCGCCGTCGCGCTTCGTCCATGGCGACAGGGTCGTAGGCATACACCGTGCATCCGGCTTCCTTCAGTCTGGCTACCAGCGACAGGGAGGGCGCCTCGCGCATGTCGTCGGTATTCGGTTTGAATGCAAGTCCGAGCATGGCGATGCGCCTTCCCTGCAGGTCGTTGGCGTAGAAGCTGTTCAGTTTGTTGAAAAGCACGGTTTTCTGCTGCCCGTTTACTCTTTCGACGGCTTTGAGTACTTCCAGTGAATAGCCGAGGTTATCGGCCGTTCTGATAAGCGCCTTCACGTCTTTGGGGAAACACGAGCCTCCGTAACCGATTCCTGCATAGAGGAATTTGCTGCCGATACGGCTGTCGCTCCCGATGCCCCGGCGCACCATGTTGATGTCTGCGCCTACTCTTTCGCACAGGTTCGCAATGTCGTTCATGAAACTGATGCGGGTGGCAAGCATCGCGTTGGCGGCGTATTTGATCATTTCCGACGAAGCGATGTCGGTAAAAATCACCGGATGGCCGTTCAGCACGAACGGATTGTATATCTTCTGCAGAATTTCTTTTGCCCGTTCCGAGTCGACGCCGCACACGATGCGGTCGGGTTTCATGAAATCGTTGATGGCGGTGCCTTCTTTCAGAAATTCGGGATTCGAGGCCACGTCGAAAGCGATGTTTTCGCCGCGTGCGTCCAGTTCGGCCTGAATGGCTTCGCGTATCAGGCGGGCGGTTCCGACGGGTACCGTGCTTTTCGTTATCACCAGGCAGTATCCGGTCAGCGCCCGGCCTATTGTCGCGGCTACGTCGAGCACGTATTGCAGGTCGGCGCTTCCGTCCCTGTCCGAAGGCGTTCCTACGGCAGTGAAAACGACATTCGCTTCGCCCATTACGGATGTCAGCGAAGAGGTAAACGTCAGCCGTCCTTTCTCGATATTGCGCTGCAGCATGTCGTCCAGTCCCGGTTCATAGATAGGTGCAATGCCCCGTTTCAGGCTTTCAATCTTGTTTGTATCAATGTCTACGCAGATTAAGTCGAACCCTACTTCCGCAAGACATGTGGCAGTGACCAGACCGACATATCCTGTCCCGACAATGGCAATTTTCATGTGATTCATAAAACAGTTTTTAAAATATTTGAGGTTGCAAAATTACATGTTTTTTTTTTATCTTCACCCGTCCTGGCCGAAAATGTTGCAAAATGGATTACTTTTGCGGTAAAAAACGATTGGATATGCATATGGAATTTTCCGTGATAGTCCCGGTATACAACCGTCCGGACGAAGTGTCGGAGTTGCTGGAAAGTCTGGCCGGTCAGACGGATACCGGTTTTGAAACGATTATTGTAGACGACGGCTCTTCCGTGCCGTGCCGCGAGGTATGCCGCCGTTTTGAAGAACGCCTGCACCTGAAATATTTTTTCAAATCCAATTCCGGACGGAGCGATACGCGCAATTTCGGCATGAGGAATGCAGCGGGCAACTATTTTATTGTCTTCGACTCCGACTGCATCATGCCGCCACGCTACATTGCCACCGTCAGGCAGAACCTCCAGAACGATTATGTGGACTGCTACGGAGGGCCGGACTGCGCGCAGGCCTCGTTTTCTGCCGTGCAGAAAGCCGTCAACTATTCCATGACGTCTCTGTTTACGACGGGAGGCATTCGCGGCGGCACACGTCATCCGGAAAAATTTTCGCCCCGCTCATTCAACATGGGTATCTCCAGAGACGCATTCCTGCATGTCGGCGGCTACAGGAACATGATAGGCGAAGATATTGATTTAAGTATCCGCATCAAGTCGGCCGGATACAGGACGAAACTTTTCAGGGATGCGTATGTATTTCACCGGCGCAGGATAAACTTCGGGAAATTCTTCCGTCAGGTAAACACCTTCGGCAAAGGCAGGATTCTGCTGCACCGCATCCATAAAGGTTCGCTGAAAGCGGTACATCTCCTGCCGGCGTTTTTCGTACTGGGCAACATCTTCCTTTTTGCAGCGGGTCTGATTTTTCTCAATCCGTGGTTCATGCTCCCTTTGGGAGGTTACGCGCTGCTGCTTTTTACGGATTCGCTGTATAAAACAAAAAATCCCGTGATAGCTGCAATGTCCGTCGTCGCAGCATGGATTCAACTGACAGGTTACGGCCTGGGTCTCATGGAAGAACTGATATTCCGCAAGGCTTCGAAAAAGACGCAGGAAGAACTGTACGGGCAGACCGTTTAGCGATGCGAAATAAACAGGATATATATATGCGCGACAGCTTCATCACTGCCCAATTTTTAATGCCGGATTTCTTGCCTCCCTAAAAGATAAATACTATTTTTGCATCATTAATTGAATTTTCAAAACCTTTTTACATGAAACAAAAAATTTCTTTGACTATGAAACGATTAGAATTATTCCGGCCTGTTATGATTCTGCTGTGCTGTGCGCTGTTTGCCGGATGCGCCCCAGCGAGCAAAGTGAAGATCGTCGGTCTGCAGACCGAGAAGCGCGAAAATCCCGAAGGCATCGGTACAGTCGCTCCGCGTTTTTCGTGGAAACTGCTGTCGTCGGAACGCAATGTCATGCAAACGGCCTGCCAGATCGAAGTGGCCGCATCGCCCGGCGACCTGCAGTCCGGGACAAACCTGTTATGGGACTCCGGAAAAATCGAATCCGACCAGTCCATTCTCGTGCCCTATGCCGGTAAGCCGCTCGAATCCGGCAAGGCATATTACTGGCGCGTTAGCGTATGGACTGCAGATGGCGGGCAAAGCCAAAGCGAAATCGCCCGGTGGTCGACGGCGCTGCTTGACGACGCCGACTGGAAAGCCTCGTGGATAGGCATCAACGACCCTGAAAACCTGACTGTCACCGACAGGCGCACGCGGCTTTCGGCACGCTATCTGCGAAAAGACTTCGCCGTCGCGCCGCAGCCCGTAAAACGCGCCGCGCTCTACATCGCAGGGGCGGGATCGTCCGTGCCCTACCTGAACGGCGCCAGAGTCAGCGACGACGTCTTTGCCCCGCTCCCGACTCTGTACACCGAAACGGTGTTTTACAACACCTACGACGTGACCGCCCTCCTCGCAGCCGGGCAGAATGTCCTCGGCGTAGCGCTCGGCAACGGGCGTTTCCTGGCAATGCGCGAACCCGGAATGCTCGGATTCGGCCTCCCCCGCCTGATTGCCCAACTGGACATCGAGTATGAAGACGGAACACACGACCTCGTCGTGACCGACCCTTCGTGGCAGGCAACCGCCAGAGGGCCGATTGTCGCCAACAACGAATTTGACGGCGAAGACTTCGATGCACGCCTCGATCTGGGCGAATGGACCAGAGCCGGCTACGACGCATCGCAGTGGCAGGCAGCCGACCTGATGGATGCGCCGGGTGGCAAACTGACCGCGCAGCCGGCCGAAAACATTACCGTAATGGAAGAAATCAAACCCGTATCCGTCAAGCCCGTTGCCGACGGGAAATATATCCTCGACATGGGGCAGAACATGGTCGGATGGCTGCACGTCAACCTGAAAGGAACGAAGGACAGGCCTGTCATACTCCGCTTTGCCGAGATGCTGAAAGACAGCGGCGTGGAACTCTATACCGACAACCTTCGCAGCGCCCTGGCGAACGACATCTATATACCTGACCGTGACGGCGATTTCAGTTGGGAACCTCTGTTTGTCTACCACGGCTTCCGCTTTGTCGAAATCTCCGGCCTGGATTACCGTCCCGAACCGGCGGCCTTCACCGGAAAGGTGGCGTATGACAAAATGACGACCATCGGCCAGTTTGAAACGTCGAACGAACTGATTAACAGAATCTACGGGAATGCCTTCCGGGGCATTCGCGGAAACTACCGCGGCATGCCGACCGACTGCCCGCAGCGCGACGAACGGCTCGGATGGCTGGGCGACCGCGCAACAGGCGCTCACGGCGAAAGTTTCATCTTCGACAACCATCTGATGTATGCAAAATGGCTGAAAGACATCGAAGAATCCATGAACGGAAACAGCAGTATCTCGGTCGTTTCGCCCAAATACTGGACCATATACAACGACGATGTGACGTGGCCTTCCGCCTTCTTCTATATTGCCGACATGCTTTACTCTCAGTTCGGCGACGTCCGGCCGATTAAAACGCACTACCCCGCCATGCGGCGCTGGGTGCAGCATCAGGTGGATACTCAGATGCAGGACTATATCCTGATGAAGGATACCTACGGCGACTGGTGCATGCCGCCCGAAAGTCAGGAGTTGATACATTCGCAGGACCCTGCACGCAAAACAGGCGGACAGGTGCTCAGCACAACCGTGTTCTACAGCATCCTGCAAATGATGAGCAAGTTTGCCGAAATCAACCGGGCGCCCGCCGACGCGGAAGAATACCTGGCGCTGGCCGCCAAAATAAAGGACGCATACAACCGCAAATTCTTCAACAGCGAAACTGCCCGGTACGACAACAATACGGTAACGGCCAATATCCTCTCCCTGCAACTGGGACTGGTTCCGGAAGGATACGAACAGAAAGTCTTTGACAACATCGTCGAAAAAACAGAAAAGGATTTTGGCGGACACGTAAGCGTCGGCGTCCTTGGCATCCAGCACCTGATGCGGGGGCTGACGAAATTCAACCGCGTGGATCTGGCATGCAAAATCGTCACCAACGAAACGTATCCAAGCTGGGGTTACATGGTGAAAAAAGACGCCACCACCATCTGGGAACTGTGGAACGGCGACACGGCCGACCCCGCCATGAACTCGGCCAATCACGTCATGCTGCTGGGCGACCTGATAATCTGGTTCTACGAAAATCTTGGCGGAATCAAAAACGATCCGCAGTCCGTCGGATTCAGGAAAATCCTGATGGAGCCTGTTTTCCCGGAAGAACTGACCGGCGTAAGCGCCAGCTACGAATCGCCCTACGGACTGATTGAAAGCAAATGGACGCGCGACGGCGACAAACTGTCATGGTCTGTCACCATTCCCGCGAACACGACGGCCACCGTCAGGGCGCCCGGACGCTTCAACCTTCGGCCGGTCGGAAACGCGCTTCCGGACGTGAAAGACGAAAACGGGATTTCGACAATCGAATTAGGCTCCGGCGTTTACCTGTTACAGTCGCAATGACGAAGATGCCATTGTTTTAGGCAATGGCATCTGGCGTCATTGCGAGGAACGAAGCAATCCAGTGAGTTGATAATAAACAAATAACAAAACATGTCACTGGTAGGAGCGTAGCAACGAAGCAATCCAGATCCGTGCATCATTCTGGATTGCTTCCTGCTTCGGTCCTCGCAGTCGCAATGACGGAGATGGGGCTGTCTTAAAAGCCCGGAATCGCGTCAACACTAAAAGCGGAATGACACAATCGGTATGCCCGGCCTTGCCTGAAAGGCAATATTTTCATAACCGCAGGTCAGCGACCTGCGGAAGCCGGCGGACACAGACACTGCCTAAAAGGCAGGACAGGCGAGGAGAAGTCCTGCCTTTCAGCCAAGCGACAACCTGAGTTCAACATAAGAAAAGCATTTATTACGCCGAACTCAGGTTGTAAGGAAGTTCCCCAGGTACGTGACACGGGTTAATAACACGTCTGCAAGGCCGGAAATACCGCTGGCCAGCAGAATCGGAATTTCTGATAAAATGTTCATAATACTTATAATTAATTTGTCAATACTGTTGAATGTGAAATAGGCAATCGAAAATCGCAGAAGCAATGGGGAGGCGTCAATTTGTATTGAAAATCGGCGGGTAATGCATCAAATTGTCAGGATGAATTGTTTCCATAAGTTCCCGTTTTGTAGTAAAATCTCTCAATATACATTCCGATGACATTATCATGTATCTGTTCGTTCTTTGAAAAACAGATTGTTT
>JAIRLL010000357.1 GCA_031259505.1 Tannerella sp. | reverse complement strand
AACCGGCGCGGCGAACTCGGGCCGTGGAGCGCCATCGTCTCCATCACGATACCATAACGGGAATGAGGGTTTCAAACACGGCGGGACGGTGGCGCGCAAAGCATTTTTTTTCTGTCCGGCGAATGGCTTGCGGACTGAATGACTGAATTCTGGAATCGCGGAATCTTTCCGTGCGGGATTTTTTGCCGCACATGCGCGTTTATTCTTCTTTTTTTTATACTTTTGCAAGCCGTTTGGCAGGAACTGAATAATTATAAAACGTAATGAACATATCTTACAACTGGCTGAAGGAATATCTCGCGTTCGACCTGTCGCCGGTCGAGGTGGCGGCGGCGCTGACGTCCATCGGACTGGAAACGGGCAGGGTGGAAGAGGTGCAGCCCGTCAGGGGCGGGCTCGAGGGCCTGGTGACGGGCGAAGTGCTCACGTGCGTGGCGCATCCCAATTCCGATCACCTGCGCCTCACGACGGTATGCACCGGCGGGACGGACAGTCCGCTGCAGATCGTCTGCGGCGCGCCGAACGTGACGGCGGGGCAAAAGGTCATCGTCGCGCCGGTGGGCGCCGTGCTCTGGCGGGGCGACGAAAAACTTGTCATCAAGCGAAGCCGGATACGCGGCGAGGAATCGCTGGGGATGATTTGCTCCGAAGACGAAATAGGTATCGGGACAGACCGTTCGGGCATCATCGTGCTCCCGCCCGACACGGAAGCGGGCATTCCGGCGCGCGACTTCTATCATATCGAGAACGACTGGGCGCTTGAAGTAGACATCACGCCGAACCGCGTGGATGCGACGTCGCACTACGGCGTGGCGCGCGACCTGGCGGCTTTTCTGAAGCAGTCGGGACGCGGGGACGCGCTGCGGTGTCCTTCGGTGGACGGCTTTTCTTCAGACGCGACGGCGGATGCCATCCGCGTGGAATCCGTCGACGGCGACGCCTGCCTGCGCTATTCGGGCGTGACCGTCCGCGGAGTGAAAGTAAAGGAAAGCCCCGACTGGCTGAAAAACAGACTGCGCAGCATCGGACTGCGCCCGATAAACAATGTGGTGGACATCACCAACTTCGTCCTCCACGAACTCGGCCAGCCGCTGCATGCCTTCGACGTATCGCGCATAAAGGGAGGCACGGTGACGGTGCGCACCTTGCCGGAAGGGACAAAGTGTGTCACGCTGGACGGCGTGGAACGGACGCTGAGCGCGCACGACGTGATGATCTGCAACGCCGAAGAGCCAATGTGCATCGGCGGCGTGTTCGGCGGCCTGGATTCGGGCGTGACGGAAGAGACGACCGACGTATTCCTCGAATCGGCATGTTTCCATCCTTCACGGATACGGAAAACGGCACGCCGCCTCGGCCTGAACACCGACTCCTCGTTTCGCTTCGAACGCGGACTGGATCCGAACCGTACGCTCTTCGCCCTCAAGCGCGCCGCGCTGCTCGTCAGAGAAATAGCAGGAGGCGTGATTGCAGGCAGCATACAGGATATCTATCCCGAACGCGTCGAGCCGTATCCCGTCGACGTCGCCTACCGGAAAATCAACGCGCTGACCGGAATGGAAATAGCGCCCGACACGGTGAAGAGCATCCTCGCGTCGCTCGAGATAGACATCGTCGCCGAATCGGACGAAGGACTGTCGACGCTCGTGCCCGTCTACCGTATCGACGTGCGGCGCGAAGTGGACGTGATCGAAGAAATCCTGCGCATATACGGATACAACCGCATCGGATTCAAAGACCGCCTGCAGTCGACACTGAGCTACCGGACGGAAACCGACCGCAGCTATCAACTCGAAAACCTGATCTCGGAACAACTGTGCGGCGCGGGATTTCACGAGATAATCAACAACTCGCTCGTCCCCCTCGCCCACTGCGACAGACCGGAAGCCTCGCAGGACGACGGCCATGCCGTGACGATTGAAAATCCGCTGAGCGCAGACCTGAACTGCATGCGCCGGACACTGCTCTTCGGCGGACTGCAAAGCATCGGACACAACCTGAAACATAAAAACAGAAATATCCGCTTCTTCGAATTTGGAACATGCTATTCGTTCAATCCCGACCGGAAAGATGACGGAGCGCAGGACCCGCTCCGGCCATACGGTGAAGAATACCGGCTCGGCCTGTGGATGTGCGGCAACAGAGTCGAAAACAACTGGGCGCATCCGAACGAAGCCTCGTCGGTATACGAACTCAAAGCACATGTGCAAAACATCCTCGCGCGGCTGGGCATCCGCAGGCCGTCGTGCGGAAAAACGGCGGACGACCTCTTCGCCGCCGGCGCCGGCCTGCTGACACAGTCGGGAAAGACACTGGGCGAATTTGGCGCCGTGCATCCGAAACTGCTTAAAATGATGGATATAGACACGGAAGTATACTATGCCGAACTGAACTGGAAAGCGCTGCTACGCGAAGCGCGGAAAAACCGGGTGACAGCAACCGGAATAGCCCGCTTCCCCGAAGTCAGGCGCGACCTGGCGCTGCTGATCGACAGAGAAACCCCGTTCGAAGACATCGAAAAAATCGCATACGAAAGCGAACGCAGACTGCTGAAACGCATCACGCTGTTCGACGTCTACGAAGGCCGGAACCTGCCGCAGGGAAAAAAATCATATGCCGTCAGCTTCTATCTGCAGGACGAAAGCCGCACGCTGGAAGAAAAACAAATCGACGCCATCATGAACAGAATACGCAAGGGACTGGAAGAAAAAACCGGCGCAAGTTTACGATAATCAGAAACAAATAAAAAAACTGTACACGAAAATGGGAAGAGCGTTTGAATATCGCAAGGCAAGAAAAATGAAACGGTGGGGCAACATGGCGCGCGTGTTCACCAAACTGGGCAAGGAAATCACCATCGCCACCAAAGCAGGAGGCCCCGACCCCGAAACCAATCCGCGACTGCGCATACTGATGCAGACGGCAAAAAAAGAAAACATGCCCAAAGACAACGTGGAACGCGCCATCAAAAAAGCCTCCTCGAAAGACTTTACCGACTACAGGGAAGTAAACTACGAAGGATACGGCCCGTATGGCATAGCCATCTTCGTCGAAACAGCTACAGACAATACGACACGCACCGTGGCAAACATCCGCAGCTATTTCAACAGACACGGAGGCTCGCTGGGCACAAGCGGCTCGCTGGAATTTCTGTTCGACCACAAATGTATCTTCCACATCACACGCCCCGCAAACGTCTCGCCGGACGAACTCGAACTCGAACTGATCGACTGCGGCGTGGAAGAACTCGAAGAAGACGAAAACGAAATCATCATCTGTGGCGAATTTGCCCGAAACGCAGCCATCCAGAAATATCTCGAAGACAACGGCTACGAAATCACCTCAAGCGAATTTGTCCGTATCTCCGGCGACCGGAAAAACGTGACGCCCGAACAGCGCGAAGCCGTCGAAAAACTGATCGAAAAAATCGAAGAAGACGAAGACGTGCAAAACGTATTCCACAACATGAAGGATGATGACGAATAACCGCCGTTGACGGACAAAAACGTTCCGCGTGCAAAATATCAGAATATCAGAATATAAAACAATAATCGCTGTTCAATAATACGGTCATAAACATGAAAAGAAAAGAGGATTTGGAGACATTGAAGGATTTGCTGGAATATTCATCGGAAGCATACGCCTCGTGTGTGATGAACGGCTTCGTCGGAGGCGAAACCGTTTCGTACGGAGAATTTGGAGAAAAAGTAAAAAACCTGCGCGAAAGCCTGAAGTCCACAGGCATCGAATATGGAGACAGGGTGGCGATATATGCCCACAATACGCCGAAATACAGCGTGATATACTTCGCCATCGTGTCGATGGGCGCGATTGCCGTTCCGCTGCTGCCCGACTTCTCGTCCGCCGAAGTTCAAAACATTCTCAATCATTCCGGCTGCAAAGCGCTGTTCGTAACCAAACGTCTGCGACCCAAAATCGATGCGGCCAGTCTGCCGGAACTGAAAATCAGGTTCGATGTGGATACTTTTTCCGCATATGAAAACCGGAATACTGCAAATGCCGGAAAAAGCATTGAAAAAGAAATCCTTCCCGATGACATAGCGAACATTGTATACACATCAGGCACTACCGGAAAATCGAAAGGCGTCATTCTGACGCACCGGAATCTTGTTTCGCAACTGAAAATGGCAATCAGGATTCAGCCGGTAGACGAGCATAGCGTTTTCCTGTCGATCTTGCCCCTTTCGCACGCCTACGAAGGCAGTCTCGGATTCCTGCTCCCTGTTTTTGGCGGCTCAAGCGTTTACTATCTGGAAAAACCGCCGACGCCGTCCATACTGCTGCCGGCCATGCAGAAAATAAAACCGACACACATGCTGACGGTGCCGCTGATCTGTGAAAAAATATTCAAAAACAGCATTCTTCCACAGTTCAATAAAAATGCAATTACCCGGTACTTGTACAAAACAACTGTCGGCAGGAAACTGCTGCACCGCGTGGCAGGAAAAAAACTGTACAAAACATTTGGCGGGAAGCTGGTATTTTTCGGAATCGGAGGAGCCAAACTGGATTACCGCACCGAACGGTTCCTGTATGAAGCAAAATTCCCGTACGCCATCGGTTACGGACTGACGGAAACCGCGCCGCTCCTGTCCGCCGCTCTCACGCACAATGTGAAACCCGGATCGGCAGGATTCAAACTCGAAGAAGTGGATATGAAAGTCAACGGGATAAACGATGACGGAATCGGCGAACTGTGGGTGAAAAGTCCAAGCCTGATGAAAGGCTATTACAGAGAACCGGAACTTACGGATATGGTAATAACTCCCGACGGATGGTTTAAAACGGGCGACCTGGTGAAAGTCGACCCGCACGGAAGAATCTATATAAAGGGAAGATTGAAAAACGTGATACTCACATCGAACGGCGAAAATATCTATCCCGAAGAAATTGAATCGCTTATCAACAACTTCAGGTTTGTACAGGAATCTCTGATTGTCGAACAGAAAGGAAAACTGGTCGCAATGGTCAAAATCAACCACGAAGAACTGGAAGCGCAATACAACAGGTTCAGGGAAGGACTGCAATGCAGGATTGAAGAAAACTGCCGCGAAAACAGAAAGAAAATCGAAGACCTGAAACAGGAGCTCCAGTTATACGTCAATTCCAGAGTGAACCGGTTTTCGCAAATATCGGCAGTGGTTATACTGCCTTTTGCATCCGATTTCGAGAAAACATCTACAATGAAAATCAAACGGTACCTGTATGGCTAACTGTCATACGGCCATTCATTTTCTTCAGATTGACTGTCATTTATAAAGAAAAAACATATGTTTATGAAACCGTACAATTACATTTTGCCGGTATTAATGCTCCAACTGCTGTTTGCCCGGGAAAGTTTCGGGCAAAACTCTGTTTCCGGCAATTTTTGGGAAACGCCATCTATTGTTGATGAGGGGAAAGAACCTCCCCGTGCCGATTTTATTCCATACGCCAGCTTGTCGCAACTGTTGGCGGATGATAAATACGCCTCTCCATACGTAAAAAACCTGAATGGAGTATGGAAATTTTATTTTGCGGAAAATGTAGCCTCGCGTCCGGTCGATTTCTATTCGGAAAATCTGGACGAAAGCGAATGGAAAGACATCCGCGTCCCCGCAAGCTGGGAAACGCAGGGATTTGGAGCGCCGGTGTACACCAACAGCCACTATATTTTCCCGCTCAATCCGCCTTACGTGGACAATAACGACCTCCCCATCGGAAGTTATCGAACCCGGTTCGAACTGCCCGATTCGTTCGACGGAAAGGAGATTTTCCTTTATTTCGGATCAATTTCCGGAGCGGCAACCGTTTATGTCAACGGGCAAAGAGTGGGCTACTCGAAAGTTGCCAGGACGCCTGCCGAGTTCAACATCACGCCGTATCTGAAAAAGGGGGGAAACCTGCTGGCTTTGCAGGTGTTCAAATGGAGCGACGGCTCATATCTCGAAGACCAGGATTTCTGGCGGTTGGCAGGTATTGAGCGCGATGTGCTGTTGATATCCCGTCCGAAAACTTCGATCGAAGATTTCTTTGTTCGCAGCGACCTCGACAAGAACTATAAAAATGGGATTTTCTCTGCCGACGTCGATATACGCAATTTCTCCGACCGGAAAACAGGAAACTTACAGGTCGAAATATCGCTGCTGGACGACAGACAAAAAACTGTCCTGACAAAAAAATTGACCGTTAAAAACATCGAAGCAAAAAAAGAACAGACGGTTTCGTTTTCGGCAAACGTATCGTCGCCGAAGCAGTGGAGCGCCGAGTACCCGAACCTCTACACCGTGCTTGTCGAACTCAAAGACAGCAAAGGGCAGACCGTCGAACTCGCCGGATGCCGTACCGGATTCCGTAAAATGGAAATACGCAACAAACAGTTGCTCATCAACGGCAAACCGATACTTATCAAAGGAACAAACATCCACGAACATCACGAAAAGTACGGTCACTACGTGGATGAGGCGACCAGACTGAAAGATATCCAACTGATGAAACAGTACAATTACAACGCTGTCCGGACGAGCCATTACCCGCAAAGTCCCGAAATGTACAGACTGTGCGACAAATACGGGATCTACGTGATCGACGAGGCAAACATAGAGTCGCATGGAGTAGGCTGGGGCTTCGACCGGGCGCGTCATCCTTCGTTCGCCGAAAACTGGAAAGGACAACACCTCGATCGGGCTTTACGCATGTTCGAGCGCGACAAGAATCATCCGAGCGTTATTGGATGGTCGCTGGGCAACGAAAGCGAATTCGGTCCTAACTTCGAAGCCGCATACTACCTGCTGAAACAACTCGACAGAGATAACAGACCCGTACAGTTCAATCCCGCAGGCGAAAAGTGCAGCGACATCTATTTCCCCATGTATCACAGGGCGGAACACATGGAACAGTATGCACTGCGAGACAATACCACCCGTCCGTATATACAGTGCGAATACGCTCACGCTTTGAGTAACGGCACAGGAAACTTTCAGGAACTCTGGGATGTGATTATGAAATATCCGATCCTGCAGGGCGGCTTCATCTGGGAATGGGTCGATCATGGATTGGAGGCTTTTGACGAGCAGGGTCGTAAATACTGGGCTTACGGAGGCGACCTCGGCGGTCATCGCTGGACGCACGACGAAAATTTCTGCGCCGACGGGATTATCAACGCCGACCGCACGGTGCATCCCGGTATCAACGAAGTGAAAAAGGTATATCAACCCGTGTGGATGAAGGCGGCGGATATCGAAAAAGGAAAGATTACGCTGAGCAATCATAATCTGTTTACCGGCCTCGACGCTTACGATTTTCGCTGGGAACTGTATCGCAACGGTGAACCCGTGCAGTCGCAGAATATCGCTGTCAGCGGAAAACCGTTGTCGGATACCGAAATCACTGTCCCGCTGCCGGAGATTGTTTTCGAAAAAGGCAACGAATATTATCTTCGTCTGAAAGCCTTTACCCGTCAGGCTACCGACCTCGTTCCCGCCGGACACGAAGTCGCTGCCGAAGAATTTGCTTTCCCGAAAAACAACTTCCCTGTCCAATCGTCGCCACAGGGCGAACTTAAAATCGAACGTACCGACAACGACCTCAAGTTCGAAAGCGGAGCCGTGAAGGGAACCATTTCCCTGAAACGCGGCTTGCTCACCGAATACTCGTATCAGGACAGACGTCTGATTACCGCTTCCCCGACGCCCAACTTCTGGCGTGCGCCCATCGACAACGATTTCGGCAACGGGCATCATCGCCGCAGCAACATCTGGCGGACGGCAGGAGACGACCTCGCCGTGACAGGCATCGAAGTCAAACCGGCTACGGCCGAAGGCGTCGAGGTGGTTGTTTCGCAACGCATCAGATACCTTGACATTCCTTACACAACTGCTTACCTGATTCGCAACGACGGCTCGGTAAAGGTGTCTGCGTCGATGGACATGACGGGAATCGAACATCCCGAACTGTCGCGTTTCGGCATGAAGATGCAGGTTCCGGTGGAGTTCGGGAACGTGGAATATTACGGCAGAGGCCCGTGGGAAAATTATAACGACCGTAACCGTTCGGCTTTCGTCGGTCAATACAAATGCAGGGTCAATGACCTGAAATTCGAGTACGTCCGGCCGCAGGAAAACGGTTACCGTACCGAAGTTCGTATGCTCGCGCTCACCGACGGCAAAGGATTCGGGATACGTTTCGAAGCTTGCGACCTGCCATTCTGCTTCAACGCCCGCTACAACAGCGACGACGACCTTGATCCGGGTCTGACTAAAAAACAACAGCACGCAATCGACATCGACCCGCGTAGAGAACTCTACGTCAATATCGACCTCAAACAACTCGGCGTCGGCGGCGACGACAGTTGGGGGGCAACGCCAATGAAACCGTACCGTATGCTCGACGATGCTTATTCGTATTCGTATGTGATAACAGTGGAAAGAGTTAATAACTAAAAACCGGAAGTTAAGAATTATGGACAAAAAAGTATTCAGGTCGCGAGTCAGCGTCGCACTCGTGGGATTTTTACTGGCAGTGTTCATCCTGACAACCAGCCCGATGTTTTATTGTGGCGCCATCGGAGAATTGTACATACTCGGCGGAGCGTTTTTGTTTTGCGTATTGATTTTTGCCGGCATGCGTTACGTGGTTGCCGGTGATAAACTGTATATAAACATAATATGGATAATCCCCTACGGAAAAGCGATCATTATCACGGATATTTTATCGGTGAAACGGTCATACAATCTGCTTTCTGCGCCTGCCGCGTCTTTAAAAAGATTGAGTGTGCGCTCGAAGAAATCGTCGAAGAAATCGAAACATTCATATCTGCTAATATCTCCTGCCCGTGAACAGGAATTTTTGGACACGCTGAGATCCATAAATCCGGACATCGACATTCAGGTTTCGGACAAAAAGGGAAAATGGCGCGTCCGGGACTGGGACATATAAATAAATATGTACGCGATGCAACGAAATACAAAACATATACCCGAATTATAAACCGTTAAATACAAATTGAAAAATGAAAAAGTTATTTACATCCATCATGAGTCTGCTGCTGCTTTCCTCCGCCTGCCGGACAGAAGTAGCGCCACCGGAAGCCCTGTTGCCGGTTCCGAACGAAAACCAACTGGCATGGCACGAACGGGAACAGTACGCCTTTATCCATTTCACGGTCAACACGTTTACCGACAAGGAATGGGGATATGGCGATGAAGACCCCGCGATATTCAATCCCACGGCTTTCGACGCCGGGCAGTGGGCATCCGTCATCAGCCGTGCCGGGCTGAAAGGTATCATACTCACCTGCAAACATCACGACGGCTTCTGTCTCTGGCCGAGCGCTTATACTGAACATTCCGTCAAAAACAGCCCCTTTCGCGACGGCAGGGGCGACATGGTGAAGGAAGTAGCCGATGCCTGCCGCAAATACGGTCTGTTTTTCGGCGTCTACCTCTCGCCGTGGGACAGGAATTTCGCACAATACGCATCGCCGGAATACATTGCGTACTACCGCAACCAGTTGACGGAACTGCTTGGCAACTACGGCGAAATATCCGAAGTATGGTTCGACGGCGCCAACGGTGGCGACGGCTACTACGGCGGCGCCCGCGAAATGAGGAAGATAGACAACCGCACGTACTACGACTGGCCGAACACGCATGCCATCGTCCGCAAACTGGCGCCCCGCGCGGTGATGTTCAGCGACGGAGGGCCTGACATACGCTGGTGCGGCAACGAAAGTGGCTTTGTCGGCGACCCGAACTGGTGTCTCATCTACGGCGATACCCTGTACGCAGGCAAGCCCAACATTAACCGGTTGCTCAACCACGGCTCGGAAGACGGCAACGTATGGCTGCCGGCCGAGGTCGACGTGTCCATCCGACCGGGGTGGTTCTATCATACCAGGGAAGACGACCGGGTGCGCACGCCCGAAAACCTGATGAAACTCTACCTCGAATCGGTCGGACGGGGCGCCAATCTGCTGCTCAACCTCCCGCCTGACCGGCGCGGACTGATTCACGAAAACGACGCGAAGGCGCTGCTCGAATGGAAGCAACTGAAAGATGCCACGTTTGCCCGCAACATGGCCGCCGGCTCAAAAGCGACTGCCGACACCCACCGCGGCAATTCAAAACTGTATGCCGCCGCAAACGTCACCGACGGCGACAGGGATACATACTGGGCAACCGACGACCCTGTGAAATCGGGCAGCCTGGAAATCGACCTCGGCCAAACGCAGAAAGTAGCTTATATCCTGATACAGGAATACATCCGGCTGGGACAGCGGGTGAAAGCGTTCGACGTGGAGACGTGGAACGGCAGCGCGTGGGTCAAAGCCGCCTCGGGCACAACCGTTGGATACAAACGGATTCTGCCGATCGACCCGGTGGAGACCTCGAAAGTGCGTATCCGCATCACGGATGCCAGAGCCTGCCCGCTGATTTCGAACGTGGAGGTGTACTGAACCGAAAAGATATACTGCGCACGGCAGGGGGTTCTGCGCATTTGTATTTCTGTCCGGATTGCTTCCTTCCTGCTTCGTACCTCGCAGTCGTAATGACGACGGATGCCATTGTTGTCGGCAATGGCATCCGTCGTCATTTGCGAGGAACGAAGCAATCCAGCAGGCTGACAATAAGCAAATAACAAAACATGTCACTGGTAGCCATATAAAGAATTTAAACGGGTGAAAATTACTCGGTTTCAAAAAAAATTCATCATTGGCAGACACGCCCGTCACTCCTTACGAATACACTTCTCCTACATTGCTGTTGATGCATCACAGAAATGGCGCATTATTAATTGGCAACACCGACTAATGTTGCCATTCATCAAAAAAAAAACTGTAAATTCATCATTTTTTTTTCTGACTTGCTGTGAAAGACAAAAAGTATGACTATTTTTGTATCGTTAAATAAATATCACTTCAATGAATACAAAAACTTCAATTCGCACATCGCTTCTGGCAACGATTCCGTTCGGACTGTTCGGAATTGCCTGGTTTGTTTTCGATTCGGGGATAACGGTTTCCCCGTTCGTCGCTCTGTTTCTGCTCGCTACGGCTGCTCTTTCCATGTTTGCATTTCTGGGGATCGGCTGGATAAAGGAATTTCCACGCTGGTCTGTCCCTGCTTTGGGCTTTTGTCTGCTTTTCAGTGTCTGGCTGATGATGATTACCGTTCCGTCGCTCAAAAGGGAAATGCTCGGCTATTGGGCATGGATTCCGTTATGCGTCACTTTTATTGTCTGTCTGACGGTTAAACCGTCGATAAGGCCGCTCAGACAGCTTGTCAGGCAAATCAGGAATGATCCGACTTTAATTCTTTTCGGTCTCTATGGCATTTCGCCGCTGCTCGCATTTCTGGCCGGTGATGAAACACGTTCGGCCTGGATGATTCCCGCAGTTCTGATTTCCATGACCGTTCTTTCTGCCGGACTGTATTTCTTTCTAAGAACCGACCGGCCGGGAGGGAGAATACGTTCCGTCGTATTTTCCGGCCTGCTGGCGCTGACTGTCACGTTCGCGGCAAGTTTTATGCCTTGAAGATAACCCGCGGCAAACGAAGATGATTACAATTGGGAAGAACACTGTTTTTTGTGGAGCGCTTTGTAGCGCTCTGCTGTTTTCTGCGTGTAATAATCGCAGCAGTATCAATTTGACGTCGCTGGATAATTGCCCTGTTATCGCCGAAAAAGTCCCGCTGGAGACCGGTGATGTGGTGGTTTGTGACTTTGATGCGGTGACAGACACGTTCGATTTACCTTTGAGCGTGCTTGTTTCGGAAGTGGAAATCATCCGTTTGGATAACAGCAACGACGACGCTTTGGTGAAAGCCGGGCGCACATTTGTAAGCGAAAACCATGTCGGTGTTTTCACATCAGGCGCCAACGGAGGTTACAAACTGTTCGACAAGTCGGGGCAATATCTGACTGAAATTTCGTCTCGCGGGCAAGGCCCCAACGAATACGTGATGTCGGTTTATGACAGCTACATCGACGAGGAGGCAAACAGAATTTACCTGTTCCCGATGCAGGGTAAGAAGATTCTTGTCTTCGATCTGCAAGGCAATCCGCAGGAGCATATTTCGCTTGCATACGGCACTACGAAGAGTAAATTCCAGATTGACAGCGATAAACAGGAGGTTCTGGTAATGCTCATGCCTTTTTCCGGCGAACAGTCAACCGTCTGGAAACAGGATTTTAAAGGCAATGTAATTCAAGAAGTTAAAGCAGGCTATTTAGCCATTGCCCGGCCCGACTTCTCCAACGATATTGACAATTCGCAAAACGGGAATGATGACTTTTCGCTTTTTCACTGGACGCCTGAAAACGATTCGCTGTATTATTATAATGTGGAAAACAATCAATTGACGCCTGTATTCACATTTCGTACACAAAGAGAGCTCAAGCAGCATGGCTACATTGATTTGCCAGATTACTATATGCTCAGGATGATAGATCCTGCATGGCTGCATTATCCGCTCATTTTAATTGATAAAAACACGTTGAGGGGCAGTTATATAAACCTGAAAATAGATATGCTGGGCAATATCGCCGGTCCTGCATGGACAGATTTCAACAGAGGTTACTACATTGCCAACATGTACGCATACGAAATGAAAGGACAGTTGGAACAGGCGCTTCGCAATGAGGCCGGTCTTGCGCCTGAAACGCTTGAACGAATGAAGAATCTGTATGAAAACATCACCGACGAAGATAATAACATCATCATCACCGGAAAGTTGAAAACCGGTAAAAACGCACAGGTTGCAATCGTGAAAGCCTCTCCTCAACCTTCTGTCCGACAAGCTTCAACTCCAAAGAAAACCGCCAGCCGGTCAGCAACGGATGATGCTCCTTCACCCCCGCCGCCTGCTTCGTCGCAAACGTTTGACGATGACTATATATACCGGTTTGAAGACATGCTGCAGGATAAAATAGGTAAAACGCCACAATGGCCTGAAGCCAAAGCGTATAAAAAAGCCAGTAATCGATTCGGAGACTGGGATAAAGACGATCCTAAAGAGGTATGGGTTGACTATGTGGTGGAAAAAGACGGATCAACGTCAAACGTGACGGTTTGGAAAAGTTGCGGCATTGCCGAATTGGATAACGAGGCTGTCAGGCTGATAAAAGAGGCAAAGATACCGCAGCCCGGAGTTGATAAAAAAGGTAAACCGATTCGCTGCGGTGATCAAAAAACGGATGTGCATTTTCCCCCACTGGATTAATTAAGATGGGGTTTAAATAAAATGAGACTGACGGGGGTTTTGCCATGCTCCGGGCAGGACAGGTATCAGTTCGGACTGTCAATACCGCCGGATAGAAGAACGGGGACTGATTTCGCTCCCAATCACAGATGTATTGATTTACAAGTAAACAGTTTATCATCAACATGAACAGTAATAATTATTCATTAATAAATATATGAAACAGGTTTTATTTTCGTTCCTTTTGTTTTTTGCAGGTCTTGCGTACTCCCAGGTCCCGCTGACTAAAATCAGTATTTCCCCAAATTCGCAACCCAAAGGAGAATTGATGTTGAGCGGTCTGGTGGAATCCATTGAATATGTTCCGCTGGAAACCAAAGAGAACTGTCTTATAGGAAGCATTTCCTCTTTCGACATTTCAAACAGTTACATTATCGTTCGTTGTTATAATACGGGTATCATATATCTTTTCAAACGGGATGGACGTTTTATAAATAAAATAGGAAATGTCGGACAAGGTCCTGGAGAATATACGAGATACGTCAGCAGCATGTTTATTGAAGAAGATAAAAAGCAGGTGATAGTTCATGTGAAATATCCCAGTTCCCGGTTTTTGAAATATGACTTGTCGGGAAAGTTTACAGGGACGGAATTAATGGAAGAAAAAGCCGGTACGGGATTGTTTATAAGATTATTCAACAACCATTTTTTCAAAATGTTTATGGACAATGCTCCAAACCGTCCTTATGTTTATGAGATATTAACCCGTGATTTCAGACTGGTAAAAGAAGCCGTAAAAACTGTTCCCGTTGAAAGAAAAGGAGGCGTAATAACAGTTTCCGCACCGCCACGTCCTTATGTCTACAATGGGAAAGTTCACGTGAGAGAAAGTTCATTAAACGATACGCTTTACATCATTGACAAAGACTTTTCATTCACGCCCAAATATCTGATTGATGCCGGACGATATAAAATGTCCGTCGAATCACGGAGTGATCCGGAGTTTATCAGGCGGTTACACGATTATGTACAGTGTAATCTGGTATTTGAAACAGAAAATTTCCTGCTGTTGACCTATTTCTATGGCGAAGACGGCAAAGGAAAAGGTATAAGCCATTA